>CAYRVN010000216.1:0-1500 GCA_964427675.1 uncultured Acidaminococcales bacterium | reverse complement strand
TCGAGCGTATGGTCGAATATGCTTATGGTGCTGTCGCAAATAAAAAGGATAAAGTGGGTTATATCACTTTGGTGGTAAATGTTACTCCTCTATGTGACTGTGTTCCATGGAGTGATGCGCCCATTGTTCCTGATATCGGCTTCTTGTCTTCAACTGATCCTGTCGCCATTGACCAGGCGGCTTATGACTTGGTTAAAGATGCAGAAGGTCTTGCTAATTCTGCACTGGGCAAGGTTTTGCCGGCTGGCACCGACAAGTTTATACACATGCATGATTATGTTGATGGTACGAAGGCTCTGGCGTATGCCGAAAAAATCGGCATGGGCAGCAGAGACTATGAATTGATAGAATTGTAAGAGCAAATAAAAAAGATTCTCGTCATTTGACGAGAATCTTTTTTTGATGTGTGATGTGCCTAAAATATTAGTTTTTAGTTTACGCCGAACAGCAGTTGGCCATAAGTCGGATAAGAGAGATATTTCTCACTGATCATCGGCTCAAGCTCATCAGCTGCAGCGCGGATATCTACCATTGCCGCGAAAACGTTTTCGTGGTAATAGTTAGCAAGTTCTTCGCCGCCTTCGACAGTCGCTGCTTCTGCCAAAGCTTTTTCCAAGCCGGCAACTTTTTGATAAAGTGCAGTGGAAAGAGCAGTAATCTTCTTGATTGCTTCAAACTCATAAGTGCCTTCAACTTCGAGACCAGCCATCTTCTTGTTAGCAATAGTTGCAGCCAGATCACTAGCTGCAGCCGAAGCGGATGGCAGCAGATCTTTGGTAATCATTTCAGCTAAGCAGAGGCCTTCAATTCTGATGGTCTTAGCGTAGTTTTCCAATAGAATTTCAGCACGTGCATGAATTTCAGCTTCAGTAAAGATACAGTGTTTGGTGAAAAGCTCGATGTTTTTCTTGGCGAGCATGCAAGGAATTGCTTCCGGAGTTGATTTAAGGTTAAGGAGTCCCCTCATTTTGGCCTCTTCTACCCATGCGTCTGTGTAGCCGTCACCATTGAATATGATGCGTTTGTGAGCGGCAATTGTTTCTCTGATCAAAGTTTTGATAGCAGCATCTTTATCGGCTGCTTTTTCTATAATATCTGCGAATTGCTCAAGTTCTTCAGCAACAATGGTGTTCAAAACGATATTAGGACCGGAGATGGAGAATGCGGAACCTAACATACGGAATTCAAATTTATTGCCGGTGAAAGCAAAGGGGGAAGTGCGGTTCCTGTCGGTGGTGTCCTGAGCAAAGAGAGGAATAACATTGCCGCCGATTTGCATTAATTTCTCACCGTCGGAATTGTATTCTTCTCCCTTCTCGATAGCTTCCAGGATAGCCGTCAGCTCAGAGCCAAGGAAGGCAGAAACAATAGCCGGCGGAGCCTCATTGGCACCAAGACGGTGGTCATTGCCTGCGCTCGCTACAGACACGCGGAGCAGATCCTGGTATTCATCGACAGCTTTGATAATGGCCGCCAGAAAGAGCAGGAACCGGGTATTTT
>CAYRVN010000215.1:0-1507 GCA_964427675.1 uncultured Acidaminococcales bacterium | reverse complement strand
ATTGTCGTTGACCGCGGTGATTATAAAGAATAAGTTAAATTTATAAACGAACATAAAAAGCCCGTCTGCTCTTGATGAACAGACGGGCTTAAGTTTTATACATTATTTTTAGAAGTGAGTAAAGCCTTTTTTAAACGTACCACTGAAATCAAAGGTAGCAAAATAATCTGCCGCTGTTTCCGCACGACGAATCATTTCCACGCTGCCGTCTTCTCTGAGCAACAGCTCAGCGCTTCTCAGCTTACCGTTGTAATTGTAACCCATGGCATAACCGTGAGCACCTGCATCATGGATAAAGACCAAATCGCCGATATCGATTTTAGGCAGTTTTCTGTCGATGGCGAATTTATCGTTGTTTTCGCACAAACCACCAGTAACATCATAAACATGGTCACAAGGTTCATTTTCCTTGCCCATAACAGTGATGTGATGGTAAGAACCGTACATTGCAGGACGCATCAGGTTAGCTGCGCAGGCATCAAGGCCGATATATTCTTTGTAAGTGTGTTTTTCATGAATAGCAGTCGCCACAAGAGCGCCGTAAGGTCCCATCATGAAGCGGCCCATTTCCGCAAAAATCGCTACATTGCCCATACCTGCTGGCACAAGCACTTCTTCAAATGCCTCGCGTACACCTTCTCCAATAGCAAGTATGTCATTGCCCTTTTGGGAAGGTCTGTAAGGAATACCCACACCGCCGGAAAGATTAATGAATTCAATGCTGGCGCCGGTTTCGTTCTTCAGATCAACAGCAAGTTGGAAGAGAATTTTTGCCAGGCTCGGATAGTATTCGTTGGTCACGGTATTGCTGGCCAGGAAAGCATGAATACCAAAATGTTTAACACCTTTTGCCATCAGCTTTTTATAGCCTTCCACCATTTGTTCACGGGTAAAACCATATTTAGCATCGCCAGGATTATCCATGATATTGTTTTCAATCGCAAAATGACCGCCAGGATTAAAACGGCAGCTGATAGTAGTCGGGATATCTGCTACTTTTTCAAGAAAATCAATATGGGTTATATCGTCAAGATTAATTGTTACATTCAGTTTACGCGCCAGTCTGAAATCTTCTGCCGGCGTCACATTGGAAGAGAACATGATTTCGCTTTCTTTGAAGCCCACAGCATCAGCCATCAAAAGTTCGGTGTAAGAAGAGCAGTCTGCGCCGCAGCCTTCCTCACGCAGAATTTGCAGCAAACGTGGATTTGGGGTTGCTTTAACGGCGAAATATTCTTTGAAGCCTTTGTTCCAGGCAAAAGCTTGCATAACTTTGCGTGCATTTTCGCGGATACCTTTTTCATCATACAGATAAAATGGTGTTGCGTATTGATCAGCAATCTTCTCTAATTGTTCTTTGTTAATAAAAGGTTTTTTCACTATTTGTACACCCCTCATAATATTATTTGTTGGTTAGTTCTATAAGCTTAATTTCATTTTTTAACGCGTCTTTGAATAAATCTACTAAGTTAGGTTTTCCTGAATAAAGACAGGTTGAACTGTCGCC
>CAYRVN010000214.1:0-1520 GCA_964427675.1 uncultured Acidaminococcales bacterium | reverse complement strand
AAGTTTGGGGCGATAAATACTTTAGCAACAGCAACAATACGGTAATGGTCCATATCCGGCATTTACGTGAAAAAATGCATGATTCAGCTGAACATCCAAAATATATCAAGACAGTGTGGGGAGTTGGCTATAAAATTGAACGATGATTTTTCTAAATTAAAAAGAAAGATATTTTTACAGGTGGTGCTAATCGCTATAGCAGCACCCCTGCTTGGCGTGATCATTCAACGCCTTCTGATTGATGGTCTTTTTCAGGCTTCCTTTGCAGAAAGCATCGTTCAGTTTTTTCAAAATACATTTAACATGTCGTATTACGAAGCGTTGAATATGTATCAGCAGTTGTTCCGTAACAATAAGTCCTGGTGGCTGGCCGGTGGTTTATTCCTCTTGATGTTGCTAATTTTTTACTTTGCACTTACACGAATAACGAAATACTTCAATGAAGTTAGTTCCGGCATGGAACTGTTGCTGGAAGAATCCAACCGTGAGATTGCATTGTCCCCGGAAATGGATTTTATGGCGGCCAAGTTGAATAAAGTAAAAAGCATTTTGGAAAAACGGGAAAGGGACGCCAAGGAAGCGGAACAGCGAAAAAACGATTTGGTCGTTTATCTGGCGCATGATATCAAAACGCCGCTTACTTCTGTGATCGGTTACCTCAACCTTTTGGATGAAGCGCCGGATATGCCCCAAGAACAAAAAGCAAAATACATCGGAATAACTCTTGAAAAGGCTTACCGGTTGGAGCATCTTATCAATGAATTCTTTGAAATCACGAGGTTTAATCTTCAGACCATCGTTTTAAATAAGGAAAAAATCAATTTGCCGTTCATGCTTCGGCAGATGGCAGACGAATTCTATCCTATGCTGACGCCGCAGGAAAAACAGGTGGCTGTAAATGCCCCGGATGGCCTCACCTTATGGGGAGATGCGGACAAGCTGGCCCGTGTGTTTAACAACATCCTGAAAAATGCCATAGCCTATAGCTATGAAAACAGCGTCATCGACATTTCTGCAGTCCAACAGGAGGGAAATGTCGTTATTACTTTTACCAACCAGGGCAACCCCATCCCGCTGCAAAAGCTGGATACAATCTTCGAAAAATTTTACCGTTTGGATTACTCCCGTTCCAGCACTACAGGCGGTGCAGGATTAGGCCTGGCCATTGCTAAAGAAATCGTCACTGCGCACAGCGGTACGATTAAAGTGCAAAGCACCAGGGAAAATACCGTGTTTACTGTTACCCTTCCAAGTTCGGATGCTTAAAATAAGAAAAACTTAAGGATTTCATAAGCTGGAATTCCAACATAGCTCTTTGTTCTATGGTTGAATAAATTCACTACAGAATAAGGAGCTGTTTATAATGGGACAACAAACAAAAAAGATAAAACCAAAAGTGCGAAAGTTATTGGTATACCTTTTGTTGACCGTTATTACTGTCCTCGCTTACAAAGCCTTTAATATGCCCGGAGGCCGGTATTTATTTGTCAATAACAGTGACGGTAAAAGCGCGGCGGCGC
>CAYRVN010000213.1:0-1540 GCA_964427675.1 uncultured Acidaminococcales bacterium | reverse complement strand
TGGCATACACAAAAAACTTTACTCCCGAACAGCAGGCTGAATATGCTGAAAAGCAAAAGTCTGACATTGACGCAATGGTCAAGAAAATAGACGAGGGCGTCAAGGCAGTATTTCAGTCGGATAAATACAAGGAATATCTGAAATTTGCTTCAAAGTTTACGGACTATTCTGCCCGCAATACGATGCTTATCAATATGGACGATAAGGCTTATTACGTTGACAGCGTTGGATTAAAGCCGCTGAAAGAGTTTAAGCCGACTATGGAAAAACAGCAGGAAAAGGCTTCTTCCGTTGTTGAACAGGAGAAAGCAAAGCCGGCACAGCAGAAGAAAATAAAGATGTAACGGAGGACAAAAATATGATTATGAACAGCATACTTACAATGGAAGAAAAAACGCTTTTGCAGTCTCTTGGCTGTGCTGACAAGGAACACGCCATTTCGGTTATTGAGCAGATGATTATGCCGATACCCATTGTTTCAGAGCTTTTTTGGGTGGCGTATTCGCTTAAGGAAAAGCTGGAGAGTGAGTATATCGATTGAAATCAGACACCGATAACGACAGTTTGAATGATGGTGACGAACCAAAGATTGGTCTTGATCCAACTAACCCTGAAACTTTTGGAGTACCTGATGCAGAGTATAAGGTCGCTCAGAATATTTCTGCCAATAGTGAAGTGCTTTCAAAAATAAATACAGCTGAAAGTCCATATAAATTATCAATAGATATTACAGCAGCTGGTTATGTTGAAGGAAATTTGACTGCAAAGAAAACAAGCTATTCTAAAGCAATTCAGAATGATTCAATGCTTGGTATTGCGCCGGAATTGATTTATACAAATGCAGACAGTATTGATGATGTTATTCGCGCCGCAGCGTGAATAACATTGCTGGCTGCGGGAAACCTGCGGCAAGCGGGAACCAGATTTATGCCTCTTTTCTGTCCGAAAACAAGATGTCAAGATGGTGGGAAACCAAGTCCCAGTTTCGACAAATTACCGTCCAATGACTGACTATATTTTTCGACGCCAAATACAATATTTTGCGAAGCGCATCATCATTTGTGAAAGAAGGCTTGTTCTTTGTGATTTTGCGGAATTGCCGATTCAGTCCTTCAATGATGTTCGTTGTATATATGATTCTCCGAATCTCTGCCGGATATGCAAAGAATGTCGAGAGAATGTCCCAGTTGTTTTCCCAGCTTTTAACGCAGCTCGGATACTTTTTCTGCCAGGTTTCTTTAAAAGAGAGCAAGTTCTGCATGGCTTCCTCTTCGGTGACTGCCGTGTAAACTTTTTTCAGGTCTGCCATGACGTTTTTGATCTCTGACATGCTATAATAAAGTTGTAACAGTAGTGGCTAATGTGATATAATCATAATGAAGAAGAGAGGTAAACAGTATGTCACAAAGTTACACATCAGAATTCAAGAATGAAATCGTCCGTCTGCATGTAGAAGAGGGACGCACCTTATTCGGGTGCGTCCTCGTTGAAATCATCATGAAGCCGAGTAAAAAGCATAGGATAATTTCTTTTCCCATTT
>CAYRVN010000212.1:0-1552 GCA_964427675.1 uncultured Acidaminococcales bacterium | reverse complement strand
ATTGCCATTGCAAGTACTAAAGATTTTTTCATACTTTTTCCTCCTCAGAAAATTTATTTTTATAAAATCCTCGGAGAAATGTTGTTTCTTCGTTTGTGCCCAGCTCGCTCGAGTATCCAAGTTTCCTCTGCCAGTTGAAACATTTACTTCAAAACTTCATATCTCCTTTGGAGGTTATAAAGCAAATCAAAACGGGAGTTTACGAAAAGAAAACAATTTCACGAACACAATCTATGTTTTTATTATATTGCTAATTTTCGTTTAATTCAAGTGCATTATGCTTTTTCCCCTGCAAATAGATTTCTAAAGGCTGAGATTTCTCGTCCTGACGTCCTCGGAATGACAGAATACCTGATGTATTTTAGCTGGCACAATTAGTTTCTAAGCTATGCTGAGTTACTAATTGGCACTCAAATAGGAAAGAGGCGAGCATACGCTCGCCTCTTTTTTATGGGGTAACCATCTTAGAATGTAAATGTTACACGCGACCAAAGCATTTTGTGATCATCAAGAGCCGGGAAGTCTTTCGATTCGAAATCATAGTAAGAAACAGAACCTATTACATTTTTCGCAAAGGCAAAGTCAGCTCCTACTTCATAGCCTTTGATGCCGCCCTGTTCAAACAAAGCATTGTCAAATTCCGAAATATGGTCAATCATGGTAGCACCAGCTTGGTCGTAGTAGCTTACATACGCTCCCCAAGAACCGCTGTCAGCCGGTTTTACTCCTTTATATTTCAAAGTTGCAGCCCAACCGTCATCGCCCATCGTGCCCGCTGCGGTAGCAAATTGATGTTCATCACTAGCTTTAAGATATTCGGCATAAATATCTAAATTATTATCTAATTTATAGCCTAAACCAACTGTATAAATGTCGCGATCTTGTTCGGTAACAGGCAGGAAGAATAAGCCATACGGGCGGTAGCTGCACTCCGTATTATAATAAGCTGCTCTTGTATAGAAATTACCAAAGTCATAAGAAAGAGCTAAACCATAAGTATCTGCCTTGTCGGCAGAAGCAGCAAACCACGGAAGGCGCGGGAAAAGCACATCGCCATCATGATTATAAAGAGTATCGCCAACACCAGTGTCAAAACGCCCATAGAAAACGGTGCCTTTTAAAACTTTACCAAAATCAACTTTTACTGCGTCACCAGTGAGATCGGCAACGTAACCTTCACCAATGGTAAAAGCCTGACGACCTGCGGTAATTGTTGTATAGTTGCCAAGATCACCTTTGACAAAGGCACGGCGGAAACTAGTCGTAGATTCTTCTGCGTTCGTGTCTAAGCTTTGAGTATTTTGAATCATTGCTCCATAGGTCCAATTATCATTGATTGCTCCGCTCAAATACAAGCGTGTCCGCAGCTCGGCATTGTAATCTTTGTCAGTTCTTGGGCCAAAGAAACCGCGGGTCGTGTATTCCATGTCTTTGTAACCAAAACGTGCTTCGCCGGTAATTTTGACATTGTCGGATTTTTTCTCCAGTTTTGCTACACGCACGCCGAGGTTGTCGAGTTCGTCAGCAAATTCAGCCATCAATTTGTCGTCTG
>CAYRVN010000211.1:0-1556 GCA_964427675.1 uncultured Acidaminococcales bacterium | reverse complement strand
CAAAAGATGTTGCGTTGACCGCAGAAGTTACCGGAGGATATGCTTCTGACTTACTCAGTAATGTTATGGGACAGGCTTCAGCCGGTATGGTCTGGGTCACGATGCAAGGACATCAGAACATTGCTGCCGTAGCCGCTCTTTTAGGCTTGTCTGCTGTAATAGTAGCCGGTGGCACTGCGATTGAACAAGAAACTCTTACTAAAGCTGAAAAGAATGATGTACTGATACTTACGACCAATTTGTCAACATTTGAAGTTGTCGGGAAAATATATGCTTTGGGAGTTAAGAATATAAAATGAAGAAGTGGCTTGCGGATTTACATATTCATACACTGCTGTCACCATGCGCAGAGGTTGAGATGACGCCTCACCATATTGTTATGAAGGCGGCAGAAAATGGTGTAAATTTGCTTGCAATTACTGATCATAATGCTTCAGCTAATATTGCTGCGGCTATGGAGGCCGGACAGCGCTACGGGATAAAGGTTTTGCCGGGTATGGAAGTGCAATGCAAAGAAGAAGCACACATAATTGTACTTTTTGATGAGTTCGAGCAGATGCAATGCTGGCAGGAACTTGTTGACCAGAAGATGTTGCCGCTGCGCAATGACCCCGGACGTTTTGGCGCACAGTTTATCGTTGATGCTGATGATAATTTTCTTGCCGAAGAGGACCGTATGCTTTTGGCTTCTTTGCAGTTAGAGGCAGATGAAATTACTGATTACTGCAATAATCTCGGCGGCATTTGCATTGCTGCCCACATTGACCGTCCTTCGTACAGCTTGCTTGGACAGCTGGGCTTTCTGACGGGGGCAATGGCTTTGGCTGCAGCTGAAATATCTCCGCGAGGGTTGGAAGAGCTAACAAAAAAATGTTTAAAACCACTGGTTGGAGGCTTGCCGTATCTCACTTCTTCCGATGCACACCGTATGGAAGAATTTATATCCGGACCCAAGACGATTTTTTATTTGGAAACACCGACTGTGGCTGAAATAAAGTTGGCCTTGCGTTGTGAACAGGGAAGAAGCTGTTTGCCGGGGGTTTTTATTAAAACCTGAATAGAAAGAAATTTCGCAAAGATATTGTGCTAGCATATACCGTTGTTATGTCAGCAGAGTTTTCGCTATTAAGCCATGAAAGGAAGAGATGAAGAATGAATTTAGAAAACAAATGTTGCTGTGGCGGAGAAGACAAGGAAAAGGCTCAGATTGATGAAATACTTTCAAAGTATGAAGGCAAAAAAGGCGCCTTGATTCCTGTTTTGCAGGAAGTACAGGCTCTTTATAATTATTTGCCAAAGGATATTCT
The DNA here is from genome assembly GCA_964427675.1 of uncultured Acidaminococcales bacterium. Lineage (GTDB taxonomy): Bacteria > Bacillota > Negativicutes > Acidaminococcales > Acidaminococcaceae > RZYP01. The sequence goes on along the minus strand of CAYRVN010000211.1, from coordinate 249 downwards.
TGAATATGTTGCGGAAAAGATGACAATACCCATCAGCCAGATTTACGGGTTGGTTACCTTTTATTCTCAATTTCATCTTAATCCCCGCGGCAGAAACATCATTCGCGTTTGTCAAGGTACAGCTTGTCACGTGCGTGGCGGCAAGGTGATTTTGCAGGCGATAGAGAAACAGTTGGGAATTAAGGCTGGTCATACTACGGAAGATTTGCGCTTCACTTTGGAAACGATTGCCTGTGTTGGTGCCTGTGG
>CAYRVN010000210.1:0-1638 GCA_964427675.1 uncultured Acidaminococcales bacterium | reverse complement strand
ATGGTGATTTAAGCATGATATGCCTTATCTATTTCGGCTAACATCCTGTAAACAGCCTCATAGCTTTCACATACATCTGCGGGCACTTTATAGTTATCTGTGAGCTCACGCAACTTGGTAAACTCTTCGTTTAATGTAGGTTTATTTGTTCCCGCTTCTTTTGTTTTCCCCATGATTGTATCAACCACTTTACGGACTTCATGAAATTCCGGATGGTGATCTCCATGAACTCGTGCAACAATCGGCACATACTGTTTCAATGTCTGAAATGTTTTTTTCTTTACCTCGTTAAATGTTGAGTTGTTTTTCATTTTTCCCCCTTCTTTCTATTAATTATTTTCTTGTTTTATCTTGAGTTCATTGCATAGGCTTATTTTGGATGCTCCTTGTATCTTTATTATTACATGAATATTATCTGATTTCCTTGTCGCAAATCAATTTTCGTAAGTTTTATACTGATAGCAAAACACCCCGTGTCAATTTTTTACTTTGACAGCGGGGTGTATCATTATTAGGTCTTATTTATGTTGATCGTGCATCGTTTCATGGGTTTCGTGCATACTGCCGTGGGCGTTTGCTATTCCATGCCCAGCAACTGCCCCGTGATGCTCTTCTTCGCCTTCAGCAAATTTGAAGAACATAACATAAGCTTCAATATATTCTCTGCCTGCTTCCACGTTGTTTACGTCAAAGTTTTTGAGGGCCATGACTCTTTCAAATCTTTCCTTGAGTTCCGGCATTTTTTCTTGCTCAATCAGACCTTCCATTGGTGACAAATTGCCGACTTCAATACTCTTGTCTGCTGCCTTTACTCTCTCATCAATAGGCGTACCATAAGGTTTCAAACCATCGAATGGAGCATTTTCACCAGCTCTGTGAACTCTGACAAGTTCGCTGAAGAAATACTGCTCAGCAAGAACCTTGGCGCTTGGGCTCAAATCTTTAACTTTCATGCTCAGATTGAATTTTTCTGTTATTTCCTTCTCATACTTAGGTTGTACCCATTTTAAAACATAATTAACGTTATTAGTCTCCATTGCTTTAAATCCGTCAGCAACAGTAGGCCCCTCCATCGTGTCACAGTGAGCACTTGCTGTAAGAGGACTCATAAACATAATGCCTGCCGCGGCCACAATACCCAGCATTGATTTTTTCATGATTGATTTAATACCCTGTATTTCCATTTTCCTATTCCTCCTGCTGTTTTTAGTCTATTAATTTACGTGCTGAAGTTTGTTTATTCCTTCATCCCGGTGACTTTATTGTAATCGCGTTGGCGAAAATTAACCTTGATTAAAATCAAGGTTTTAAAAAAAACATAAAAAAAGAGCCGAATAAATTCGGCTCTTTGCGCATGATATTTATCTGTCTATATGAGGTACAAGCCCTCCAAATCCAAAATTTCTATTCTCTTCTTTGCTTTTTGTTTGATATAACCCAATTCTTCCAGTTCCAATAATTTGCGGCTGATGGTTTCCGGAGTAGTGCCTAAATAGGATGCTATATCTTTCTTACTCATCGGCAGCACAAATTCTTTGGAAGAGTGCTCGTCATCAAGACATTCCGCCAGGAAAAGCGCAAGCCTCGTCTCAACTTTTTCAGTAGCAAAACGAGCGGTTTGCTTTTCCGACTGTTCCA
>CAYRVN010000209.1:0-1642 GCA_964427675.1 uncultured Acidaminococcales bacterium | reverse complement strand
TCATCACACCTGAAAGGACAAGTACGGAATCGAGGCCGCTTTCAATTCCTGCAATAATATCTGTATCCATACTATCGCCAATTATAGCGGTCTCAGCAGAGTGAATACCTAGCATTTGTAAACTTGTGCGCATCATAAGAGGGTTTGGTTTGCCAACATAATAGGCTTTTCTACCGGTTGTGAGTTCAATCGGTGCGACCAGAGCACGGCAGGCTGGTGCTATACCGTTTTCTAACGGACCGGTGAGGTCAGTATTAGTTCCTATAAGTCTCGCACCATTAAGAACATAGTTAGCGGCTCTGCAGATAAGACTGTAATTGTAATTAATTGTCTCGCCAACAACAACATAGTCGGGGTCAATTTCATTAATGGAAATATTCGCGTCATTCAAAGCTTCATATAATCCTGAGTCTCCAATAGCGAATACACTGCAGCCAGGTTTTTGAGTGCTCAAAAATTTGGCCGTTGCCAATGCGCTCGTGTAAAAATGACTTTCGTCAACTTCGAGTCCCATACGGGCAAGTTTTTGTTGAAGTTCTTTGGGCGTTTTTCTGCTGCTATTGGTGAGAAACAGAAACTTCTTATTCTCGCGGAATAACCATTCGACGAATTCCTTAGCTCCTGGGAGAAGCGAATTGCGTGTATAGATGACACCATCCATATCACAGATAAAACCTTTTTTGGCTCTCAGTTGTTCCATGGTCGTAGCCCCTTCCTGTTCGACGATAGATGTGCTTTAAGAATATTATATACAACAAAAATAATTTTAGTAAAAAGAATCTTAATTTTCTCTAAATTTATGTTAATATATAAATAGTTAGAAAATTCGCAAAAAATAATAAAGAATAATATGTGAGTTCGGGAAAACAATAGGGATATTAACTTGAACTGCTCGTAAAACAAAAAATGCGGGAGGTGAATATGGAATGCTGGAAATGATCAATGTTGGCGTTGTCATAAATGGCGAAGAAGGTAAGGTGCAACTTATAAAAGATATTAATCTGTCCTTGCAGAATAAAAAGATTTATGTGATGACGGGTCCTAATGGAGGCGGGAAATCCTGTATAGCCAAAGCAATTATGGGTATTTACCAGCCGACGAGTGGACAAATTATGTTAGATGGTTTAGACATCACATATAAAAAACTTTATGAGCGGGCTCGTCTGGGCATCGGTTACGCATTTCAGCAGCCTGCTCGCTTCAAAGGCATTAAGGTTCGAGATCTTTTAACCCTTGCCGCAGGTGATAATAAACAGATTAATTTATGCGATCTTCTTTATGATGTAGGCTTATGCGCCCAGGATTATTTAGACCGTGAAATTAATACCAGCTTTTCAGGTGGTGAAGTAAAGCGGATTGAAATTGCCACTATTCTGGCAAGAAATTTGAAGGTAGCTATTTTCGATGAACCGGAAGCAGGAATTGATTTGTGGAGTTTTCAAAGGTTAACGGAAACTTTTGAAAAGATGAATCAAAAATATGACACAACTATCGTGATTATATCGCACCAGGAACGCATTCTAAACTTAGCTGACGAGGTCATTTTAGTGGCTGACAGAACTATCCGTGAGATAACGAGCCGACAAAAAATTTTGGGGGAAATCGGTCAGCTTGATTCAACTTGTCGTTGCCGGCAGAGTTG
>CAYRVN010000208.1:0-1667 GCA_964427675.1 uncultured Acidaminococcales bacterium | reverse complement strand
AGAAAGATTAATATGAAACCAATTTTTTTCATTGGCAGGAACCTCCGGATAATAATAAAATCTTTATTTATAATTTTAACCGAAATGAATATTAATGGCTAGCGGAAAATGTTAGAAGCATGCCGTAAAATCATAACGTGTTGTGGAAAAAAGTTTTGATTATTGTAATTAATAGTAGTAAAATTGTATCTATACAATAGGGGAGTGTTTCCTGTTACAGATAATTGTAAGCAATGGTTTTATGATAGAGCCAAAAGCAAATAATTGCATAAACGTTGTATAAAAATTAATAACAATGAATAAAAATATATGCGTGAAGTCAATTTAATATCGCTTTTAATGGTTATTGCTTTCTACAGATGTGCTTTTTCATAAAAATACTTGCAAAAAAATTCATATTAGTTGTATAATAATAAACATGCAAAGAGGAGGATGGATATGAAGGCTAGCGTTATTGGAGCAACAGGGTACGCCGGCGTTGAACTTTTGAGGTTGCTTGATGGCCACCCAGAGGTGGAACTAGGAGTTATTACCTCGGAGAGTAGTACAGGAGAAAATATTGCAGCGATGTATCCGCATTTGGCAAAAAGGGTTAGTCGGGAACTAGCTAGCATGAAAGAAATTGAGCAGATTGCCGCTGACAGTGATGTCATTTTTATTGCGCTGCCGCACGGGCATGCCATGAAAATTGGTTCCCAACTGCGTAACAGCAAGGTGCGTATCATTGATCTAGGCGGAGATTATAGATTTAAGGACCACAAGGTTTTTGAAGAGTGGTACAAGCTGAAACATGAAGACCCAACAGCAAATGCTGTTTATGGTCTTACCGAGCTATATAGAGAAGAAGTTAAGGGAGCAATAATCCTTGCCAATCCAGGCTGCTATACGACTTGTAGTATTCTGGCTCTTGTGCCTTTATTCAAGGCTGGTCTGATTGAAACGAAAGGCGTTATTGTTGATGCTAAGTCTGGTACAACTGGCGCAGGAAGAAGCTTAAAAGTTGGCAGTCTTTATTGTTCTGTAAACGAGAATTTCCATGCCTATGGTGTTGCCAGTCATCGCCATACGCCGGAAATCGAGCAAGCCTATTCTGATTTTGCCGGTGAAGAGGTTATTATTCAGTTCACACCTCACCTTTTGCCGGTTGACCGAGGTATTCTTTCGACCTGCTATGCTAACCTGAAGCAAGGTGTAACTGATGCGCAGGTGGCAAAGGCCTACAATGAGCTTTATGATGAAGAATTTTTCATAAGAGTGCTTGGTAAAGGTGCCTGCCCGGAAATAAAGAATGTCAGAGCCTCCAACTATGTAGATATTGGCTGGGAAATTGACAGGCGTACAGGCCGAATCATTGCTATGTCGGCTATTGATAATTTAGTAAAAGGCGCAGCAGGACAGGCTGTACAGAATATGAACGTAATGTTTGGCATAGAAGAAACAACAGGTTTAAGACAATTGCCTATATATCCTTAAGGAGGCGAATTAAATGATAAAACAAATAGACGGTTGGTTGACGGCTCCTCAGGGATTCGTGGCTGCAGGGGTGAAAGCAGGCATTAAAGCTAGCGGTAAAGAAGATGTGGCAGTTATTATGAGTACTGTTCCAGCAGCGGCCGGTGCAGTTTTCACACAAAACAAAATGTGTGCGGCACCTGTAATTGTTAGTC
>CAYRVN010000207.1:0-1677 GCA_964427675.1 uncultured Acidaminococcales bacterium | reverse complement strand
AGAAGTAGATGCCGACCGTATCAGCCAGGTTTTTTACAATATTATAGTTAACGCGATTCGTTACTCTCCGGAGCAAGGTGTTGTAAAAGTGGCTACAACCCTGACGTCTGAAGAAGGCAAAAAGTACTTGAAGATATCTTTCACGGATGATGGCCTTGGCATTTCGGAGGAAGATTTGCCATACATCTTTGAACATTTCTATCGTGGCGATAAATCACGTGACCGCAAAAGCGGCGGCTCCGGTATAGGCCTCGCCATTGTCAAGCAGTTGGTGGAAATTCATGGCGGTCGGGTAGTCGTGACAAGCAAGCTGGGTGAAGGAAGCACATTCACAGTGCTTCTGCCGGTTGTGCTTTAATGGTTAGTTGAGATGGGCAAAGGGTAAAGAGTTCCTCTGGCTGCTTCCACACGCGACAATTCGCCTGCAAGCAGTCGGTCGCTGATGTGCAGCAAGCCCGTCACTTCTTCATCCTTTGCCTAATAGATAACGGCTGTAATTAATCGTTTTCTGCATAAATAAATTATCAAAATTAAAGGATGATAAATAGATATGAATATGACACATTATATGGAATTGTTGGCAACAAACCAGCCCTGGAATCTTATCATGTACATGGTGATTCCGGTAGCCTTGGCTGAAGCTTTGGTAGCAACTGAATTTTTTACGGTTTTTCTGCGCGGAGTAAAAGATACCGCCTGGAGAACATGGAATAAATGGATTGGTATAGTACTTGGTTTTTACTTCTTGGGGATCTTCCTTAACCTTACGACTACTGTTGTGCCCAATATCGAGTGGCGCGGCACGGCTGATGTCTTGGCAGTCGGTTCTTATCTGGCCGGTGTTATACCACTTTTCAGTATTACACTTCTGGAATTGGGTGTTATTGGCAAGGGTAAAAGTGAAAACGAAAAAATGAAATTGCATTTTGTGCTTCTGACAGTGTTCCTGGTTGTTGCGCATGTCGCCATGGTATTTGGCATGGTTGATCCGACCATTATGGGCTGGAGTGCGGATAATACGATGGGGAATATGCAGCATAATATGTAAAAAGAAATGCCCTCGATACGAATTTATTTCTGTATCGAGGGCATTTTGTATATTAGCTATTGAATTAAGAGCATGGAAAGTGGTTTAATTAGATTAAGAATTATAACTAATAATAATTCTTAACTTCGGAAAGGACTGCAAAGATATGACGAACAAAATGCCGGTATTATTTGTTGGACATGGTTCTCCGATGAATGCAATTGAAGACAATAGTTTTACGCGCAACTGGGAGAAAATAGCAGCGCATATTCCCAAGCCGGAAGCAATCCTATCTGTTTCTGCCCATTGGTATACGAGAGGCAGCAAGATTATGGATACAGCCAGTCCCAGACAGATTTATGATATGTACGGTTTCCCGGATGCCTTGTATAAGCTGCTTTATAATGCGCAAGGTGCACCGGAACTGGCGCACGAAACGAAAAAATTGATTAGTAAGGAAGTGCAGATCGATAATACTTGGGGGATTGATCACGGAACATGGTCTGTCCTTTGCAAGATGTATCCCAAAGCCGATATTCCAATTTATCAGCTGAGCATTGATGCGCACGCTGATGCTGAAACACATTTCAAAATTGGACAAGAGCTGGCTGCTTTACGCGAGCAAGGAGTCCTGATCCTCGGCAGCGGCA
>CAYRVN010000206.1:0-1697 GCA_964427675.1 uncultured Acidaminococcales bacterium | reverse complement strand
GGGCATAGAGTTGCGGTCGGCAATGTTGCGCTTATGGAGCGGGAGAATGTTAATTTAGCAGAAAAGGCTCGCAACGATATTACCAGATTTGAAAAGAACGGCAACTCACTTGTGTTAATCTCAGTCGACAATGAATTAAAGGCACTGATAGGCATACGCGACCAGATTCGTCCGGGTGTAAAAGAAGACTTGCAAAAATTAAAGAAACTGGGTGTTAAAAATTTAGTCGTTCTTTCGGGAGACAACCAGGGCACAGTTGATTTAGTGGCGCGCGAATTGGGTCTGACGGAAGCTCACGGACATATGTTGCCGGGAGATAAGTCGGCCTATATTGAAGAGTTAAAGACTAAAGGCCATATTGTTGCATTCGTTGGAGATGGAGTAAATGATAGCCCTTCGCTGGCTTTGGCACAGATTGGAATTGCTATGGGAAGCGGAACGGATGTCGCAATTGAAACTTCGGATGTTGTGCTGATGAATTCGGATTTTAGCCGCTTACCGCATGCACTTGGTTTAGCAAAAGCAACGGCTAATAACATGCGTCAAAATATTATTATAGCAGTTGGCGTTGTATTAATCCTGCTTGCAAGTTTGTTTTTCAGTGAATGGATGAACATGTCGATTGGTATGTTAGTACACGAAGGAAGCATATTAGCCGTGATTTTAAATGGTATGCGCCTTCTTCGCTACAAATTAAGATAATAGATTAAGGAGAGATGAAAATGCAAAAAGCAACGATTCAATTAGAAACATTAACTTGCCCATCATGCGGCCAGAAGATTGAAAATGCAACAAAATCTTTAAACGGAGTGGAAAAAGAAAGTGTCAAAGTGTTGTTTAATTCAAGCAAAGTAAAATTTGACTTTGATGCCGAAAAGATATCTGTTGAAGACGTCGAAAAGACGATTACTGCTCTTGGATATGTAGTTATTAAATCTCAAATTAAAGCCAAATGAGCAATAAAATGATACACCCCGCTGTCCAAAGGAAAAAATTGACACGGGGTGTTTTGTTATGCGTAAATGTACTTAAGAAAGCCAAAAGGTTTTTTGCATTTTGGTAGGAGAGATGAAAATGAAAACAGAAGAAATGCAAAAGGATGTAAATAAATTTGATAAAATTGCCGACAGCTATAATTTGGTCGATCATATTATTCCCACCAAGTGGCGGCAAAAAGCAACTGCGTTGGTCTATGGCCGTGTTCTGGAGGTCGGCATCGGGACAGGTCTGAATATACCTTTTTATACTGAGAACTGCACTGAAATAGTTGGTATCGATGTTAGCCCGCGCATGCTTGAACAAGCCAAAGAAAAGGCCGCTCATTCTGCAGTGCCGATTAAGTTGGAAATAATGGATGTACAGAATTTGCCTCTGCCTTCCGCAAGTTTTGACTGTGTCATAGCTACCTTTGTTTTCTGCAGCGTGCCTGATCCCACCGCGGGATTGCAGGAATGCTGGCGGGTTTTAAAACCGGGCGGAAGGTTTATCTTGCTGGAGCACATGGATAGTGAAAACAAACTTGCTCACGGGCTTTTGAGCTTGCTCGACCCAATCACCGTCAAGCGTCTGGGTGACCATCTTACCAGAAGAACAGTTGACTCTGTAATTTCGGCAAGTTTTCAAGTGAAAAGTGTAGAAAAGCTGTTTGGAGACGTGGTCCGGTTAATTGTAGCAGAGAAGGCAAAAATATAAAGACT
>CAYRVN010000205.1:0-1725 GCA_964427675.1 uncultured Acidaminococcales bacterium | reverse complement strand
ACGTCGACAATAATTAGTTTTTCTCCTTTATCCAGGCGCTCTTTGACAACAGCGGTAGTGATTTTTTGGTAACCACCGGATTTGTCACCGTCATTTTTAGATGTCTGCTTTGCGCAACCCATGATGACAAAAGCAATAAGGGAAATGGCAAGAAGCAGCAGGACTATCTTGAATGTTTTATCCATAAAAGCACCTCATTTCTTTGGATATTTATTATATGCGTTTAGTTTCTTCGCCCTGAAACAATCAGACCGAAAAGTATAAAAGCAGTGCCGAGCAAAGCAACCCAGGTTATTTTTTCACCAAGAATAAACGCGGAAGTTATCAGCGTGACGATCGGACTAATATAGATGTACATGCTTGTTTTTACAGGCCCAAGAATATTGACGGCCCAGCTCCAGGTGCCGAAACAAAGGGCAGAAGCGCAAATACCAAGGTAAAGCAGGTTGAACATATTAGCATGGTCATCAAGACGGTAAAAACCCCATTGGAAGTCCATGAACAGCAAAGCAGGAAGCATCAGAAGCAACCCATAACCAAAAATATTGCGTGTGCAAAGAACGGTATTATATTGAAAAGAACTGATTTTGCGGATTAAAATCGAATACATGGCCCAGACGACACCGGCAAGGAAGGCCAGGATGTCACCGATAGGATTAAGCTTCAGAATGACGCTGCCATTGAAAATAATCATAATAACTCCTGTCAAAGCGCAAATGAAACCAACAAAGAAATTGGAGCTGAGAGTATCTTCGCCCAGCAGAAATTTTGCTGCCAGCGCTGTCAGAAAAGGCACAAAAGCGAGGATCAGGCACACGCTTGATGCATAGGTGTAAAGAAGAGCAACGTTTTCCAAAAGAAAATAGAGAGTAATTCCGCATAAACCAGCACCAATAAAATACTTTTCTTCTGAAATGCCCTTGGTCTTTAATCTTTGTGGTTTGACCAGACATAAAACAATAAAACCAAGAATAAAGCGAAAAAAAAGAATTTCGAGCGGTGTAAAGTCAAGCAGGAGAATTTTGGTCGAAATGAAGGTTGTCCCCCAGACGATGACGGTAAAAAGTGCTGCAATGTGGCCCAGGGTAGTTGTACCCATTTAATCTCCTCCTTGAGTAAATGTGTTTTATTTATCTTAACACTATTCAAGAGCAAAAAACAATGCAAAAAAATTTACCACTGAGCAACAATGCCGTATAATAGATTTGAATTGAAAAACATCGACAGGGGAGCAGTGCTGATGCAAAATTGGGAGAGATTGAAAGACATAAAGTGTTTTTTATTTGATATGGACGGCACTATTAATTTGGGCAACACTCTTATTGCGGGAATGGATGAGTTTTTCGGCCAGTTGAAAGCTAAAGGCAAGACTTTTTATCTGGTAACTAATAATTCTTCCAAGGATCACGCTCACTACGTGAAAAAAATGAGCAAGATGGGCATTGAAGTTGAGCAGAATGATGTTCTTATTTCTTCTGATGCACTGACTTATTATCTGGGCAAGGTTAAACCTCAGGCTAAATTGTTTGTTTTGGGAACACCGGAATTAAAGGGTACTATTACCAAGGCAGGCTTTGAACTAGTTGATCCCTCAGTAACTGAGCCAGAATTCGTTATTCTCGGTTTCGATATGACTCTGGCTTACGATAACCTGTCAACGGCGTGTCGGCTGATTGACAAAGGTATACCGTATATTGCGACACATCCGGATGTACGCTGTCCTAT
>CAYRVN010000204.1:0-1741 GCA_964427675.1 uncultured Acidaminococcales bacterium | reverse complement strand
GAAATTTGGCCGCCAAACATTTCTACAATAAACTTCACAATTGATAAACCAAGGCCCGTACCGCCTATCTGGCGCGTGCGGGCTTTATCTATGCGATAAAACCTGTCAAATATTCTCGAAGCATCCTGCTGGCTTATGCCTTCGCCGGTATTATGCACTGAAAATATCGCAAATTTGTCGTCATTATTGCAGCGAACACTTATGCGTCCTGCCTCCGGTGTATATTTCAAGGCATTCTCCAGGAGGTTGACCAAAATTTGTTTCAGCCAATCACGATTGGCAACAATAGCGACGGGTTTTTTTTCAAAAATCACTTCAAGCGAAAGATTTTTCTCCTGCGCTCTGGGCAAAAGTTCTTCCCGAACTTTGTTCAGAATATCTGTCGGCGTAAAGCTTTCGAGATTAATACCCTTACGGTATTCCTCAGAATCAAGTTTCGCCAGCTGCAACAGATCATGCAGCAACGCTTGCATCCTTTCACTTTCCTGCAAAATAATATTTAAAAACTTTTTGCTTATTTCCGTGTCGACTGAAGAATCTTCGGTTAATAAAACCTCAGTGAAACCCTTAATTGTTGTTAAAGGCGTTGCCAGCTCATGCGAAGCGTTGGAAACGAATTCTGACTGCTTTTCGTACACTGCCTGTAATGCCGTTATATCATGAAAAACAAACATAACGCTGCTCGGAACGTCGCTATAAACCGCTCTTAAGGGTGCTCCAAAAACCTGGAACGACCTCTTGCCATGCGGAGAGTTAACGGTGATATTACTACTGACTGGCGTATCCGTTTTCAGGCAGGTTGCCAAAAGTTCTTCCAAGGCAACGTTATTGATGACCTGCAGGTAATGCTGTCCGGCCGCATCTTCTCCGAACAAGTGCCTGAACTGGTCATTGCATTCAACGATAAAGCCGTTCTTATTGATGGTAATAACCGAATTGTCCGTATTTTTCATTATTAATTCAAGTTTCTTTTTTTCCCGGAAAATCTCATCGGATTTCTCAGAAAGACTATCAGCCAGAGTATTAAGGGCATGTGATAAAACAGCAAATTCGCCTGCAACATTACGCTGCAGACGTATTGATAAATCACCCTGGGCCATTTTTTCTGCTGCTCCGGCAATTTCTTCCACCGGTTGGGCAATCTTTTTGGCAAGATATTTCGCCAAGCCTGTTACTAAAAGCATCGAAAGTAACAGGCCTGCCAAAATCGCAAAACGCATTTTATCGTATTCTGCAGTAACTGCCTTCATTGAGAAAGAAGAGTGCAGCACTAACCTGTCATATCCTATCGCCTGACTGGCATACAAAGTTCTTTCCTGATTAGCAGTATCGATCCGAATAGCCGTGCCTTGCCCATATATGTAAGATCTTGTCGCCTCACTCAAATCTACATCAGTGGCATCGACAATTGCTAATTTCAACTTTAATTCTTCGGCAATTTTTGCTGTTTCCGCTTCCAATTGTTGTTTAGTCGCATTTTCCGGCAGTCTTTCACGGAGCAGTTTAGCGGCATAATTCAGCTGCAGCACACAGTTTTCCCTGAAAGTCTGAGTGCTATAATCCTGAAATATGCTCAAAATATAAGCGCCAATTGTCAAAAACCCGCACAAAAACAACCCTTGCAGGAGCAAAACAACACGATTGCGGACCATATTCTTCCTCGCTTTTTATCCGTTCTATTGCTTAGTCGATTGCTTTAGCTACGGCCTGCTCAAACAGATTTTAATTTTCTTTGCGCAAA
>CAYRVN010000203.1:0-1748 GCA_964427675.1 uncultured Acidaminococcales bacterium | reverse complement strand
CAATTTAAACGTGAAGATTTTGAGCAGCATAAGGAACTCTTTCAAAACTTGGGTACGGCTCAGAAACCGCATACGCTTTTTATTGCTTGTTCGGATTCGCGTGTTGACCCTAATCTGATTACCAAAACATTGCCGGGAGAGCTTTTTATTATTCGCAATATAGCTAACCTGGTGCCGCCATATCGAGAAACGGCGGAATTCGTGGCAACAACTGCTGCCATTGAATATGCTGTGGTTTTCCTGGAAGTAGAGCATATCATTGTTTGTGGACATTCTAATTGCGGCGGCTGTAATGCCTGCCTGCGACCTCCTGAATACTTGGAAACTACTCCTCATACCAAAAAATGGCTGGAATTGGCTCACCCTGTTCGCGACCGTGTCTTAGAAGCTTTTGGTGAGAATGAGCCCGCTGCCAGAGAGTGGATGATGGAGCAGGAGAATGTTGTCGAGCAACTGAAACATCTTTTGACTTATCCGTACATAAGAGAAAAAGTAAAAGCAAAAAAGCTGACATTGGATGGTTGGCATTATATTATCGAGACTGGTGAAGTTTTCCAGTATGACGGTAAAGAAGCAAGGTTTGTTTTGGCAAACGGTGAAATTTAAGGTAGATTACTTCAATATTCATAAGGAGTATGGACTATGAAGAAAATCGGCTTAATTATTAATCCAGTGGCCGGCATGGGTGGCAAAGTTGGCTTGAAAGGGTCTGACGGAGCAGAAATCATCAGCAGAGCCAAAGCCTTGGGCGCAATTCCGGAGAGCGGAGCGAAAGCTTTACTTGCACTGCAGGAGCTTGCCAAAAGAGTTCCGAGTGCTGAAATATATACTTATCCGGGTGATATGGGTGCAGCTATTTGCGCGCAGGCAGGGCTGAAAACTATTGTTTTAGGTGAAAAAGCCAAGGGTGAGACCAATGCCTCGGACACAGTTGAGGCTGCCAGAGAAATAGTTAAGCAGGGAGTTGATTTGCTATTGTTTGCCGGCGGCGACGGGACCGCGCGCGACATCCTTGACGCTGTGGGCAGTGATGTACTGGCTTTGGGGATACCGACAGGCTGTAAAATTCATTCTGGTGTTTATGCCTTGAATCCGCGTGATGCAGGCATTTTGGCAGCTGAAGTCTTACAGGGAAAAGTTAAAGGCAGCAAAGAAGCAGAAGTAATGGATATCGATGAGGAGCTTTTCCGGCAGGATATCGTCCAGGCTAAGCTCTATGGTTATCTCAAGATACCGGACAATAAAACCTTGGTGCAATTCCACAAGAGCGGGGCCAAGGCTTCAGATGCAGAAGCTATGGCGGGAATTGCCGAATATGTAGCGGATAAGATGGAGAAAGATACTCTTTACATTATGGGAACAGGTTCCACTATCGCCGCTATCATGAAAGAATTGAAGCTGCCGAAGACGTTACTGGGCGTTGATTTAGTTTATAATGGCAAAGTTGTTGCTAGCGACTGTAATGAAAGCACAATCTTGGAAAATTTAAACCACTATGGTAAAGCAAAGATTGTGGTAACAGTAATCGGCGGTCAGGGTTATATTTTTGGCCGTGGCAATCAGCAGATCAGTGCCGAAGTAATACGCAGAGTTGGCAAAGACAATATCATCGTTGTCGCTACTAAGAATAAACTGTCAGGATTGGCTGGTAATGAGCTCTATGTTGATACGGGCGATGAAGAAATAAATAAATTGCTTAGCGGCTGGAAAAGAGTAATTGCCGGTTATGGCTATGAAATACTCATGAA
>CAYRVN010000202.1:0-1751 GCA_964427675.1 uncultured Acidaminococcales bacterium | reverse complement strand
CGATCTCTGTAGCTGTCTTTAACCGGCATCAGGCAGTTAGTGGTAAAGAGAATAGGTGCCGGCAGGTTAGCAAATTCTTTTTGCTGGTTTTGCCAGGCAGTACCAAAGTTGCCTTTCAGATGCGGATATGCCTTCAGTTTCGGATAAGCATGACATGGAAGCATTTCGCCGTGAGTATAGATATTGATACCTTTATCTTTTGTTTGTTCAAGCAGAGTATGCAAGTCTTTCAAATCATGCCCTGTAACAACGATGAATGGGCCTTTTTCTACCATCAGTGGTACGGTGGTCGGTACTGGTGTGCCATAAGATTCTGTGTTAGCTTTATCAAGCATCTCCATGCACTTGAAGTTGATGCGGCCTGTTTCCATGACCAAAGGCAATAAATCTTCAGCTTTATCTTTGTTAGCGAGAGCTGCCATGCCTTTGTAGAAGAAAGCATTGACTTCTTCATCTTTATAGCCGAGCATCCAGGCATGATAAGCGTAAGCAGCTACGCCACGCAGGCCTAGTAAAATAAGTGATTTAAGTGAGCGGACATCTTCATTGGCATCCCAAAGATCCCACATTTTATAGTCAGGGAAATCAACTTGAGCACCGAGCAATGCTTTTTCGCGATGCACATCAGCGATTCTTTTTTGTAATACTTCATCATCAAAGTTTACATTAGTAATAGTTGTAAATAAACCTTCAAGCATAACTTTAGTTGTAGAATCAGTCGGCTTGCTTACTTCAGCAACTTGTGCCAAACCAATCATTGCTCCTGTAAGATCATCTTGCAAATTAGCAGTACTGGCTTGTTTGCCGCAGACTCCAGCTTTACCCATGCAACCTACACTACCTGCCGTTTGTTCACATTGAAAACAAAACATATCTTTCATTGTCTCATCTCTCCTCTGTTTCTTTTATTTATAGGCTTTTTACAGCCTACCTTGCCAAATAAATCAGTCTTCCAGAATTTCGCCTTCTGTCGAAATTGTAACTACCTGCCAGGGAATCATTTTGCCACTGTTTTGCAAAGCGGTTTTGACAGCAGCTTCAATGCCGCCGCAGCAAGGCACTTCCATCCTGGTTACCGTAACACTCTTGATATCATTATATTTGAGTATCTCGGTAAGTTTTTCACTGTAATTGACCATATCCAGCTTAGGACAGCCAATCAGTGTTACATGGTTACGCATAAATTTTTGGTGGAAATCACTATAAGCAAAGGCAGTACAGTCTGCTGCAACCAAAAGTCTGGCATTTTTGAAATAAGGAGCGTTTACCGGCACTAACTTAATCTGCACCGGCCATTGTCTAAGTTCACTTTGAGATTGTTTCGACGCAACGCTGACGCTTTCCTTCTTTTCAATGCTTAGTACCTGGCAACCCGGACAGCCGCTAACAGGAGCAGCTTTCTTGGCCATATGTTCTTTTACCGCTTCTTCATCGAACTCTGCAGCTTCTCTGACTTCGAAGCTGATTGCGTTAGTAGGACAGGCCGGCAGGCAATTGCCTAAACCATCGCAATAGTCGTCACGCACAAGTCTTGCTTTGTCGCCTACAAGAACAATGGCGCCTTCCTGACAGGCATCAACGCAAAGGCCGCAGCCATTGCATTTCTCTTCATCAATTTTGATTATTTTTCTAAGAGCCATTTTTTCTCCATCCTTTTTATCTATTTTCAAATTTACTTTATCTTGACTTCTTGAGTTCATTCTAATATACTTTCGCTAGAAAGTATGTTGTTTTTACAACAAAACTATTTT
>CAYRVN010000201.1:0-1760 GCA_964427675.1 uncultured Acidaminococcales bacterium | reverse complement strand
ATCGCTTCCAGTTTATTGACTTTGTCAGCAGGTAATAGTTCCGTATAAGCTCGGTCAATGCCAAGCTCTCTGGCAACATATTCACCAACGTTCCGGCAATCACCGG
This sequence comes from uncultured Acidaminococcales bacterium, assembly GCA_964427675.1. Lineage (GTDB taxonomy): Bacteria > Bacillota > Negativicutes > Acidaminococcales > Acidaminococcaceae > RZYP01. Next base: position 1,654 of record CAYRVN010000201.1, on the reverse strand, counting down.
TAAGCATTGCTGTCTGCCTGACGTTTTCCTTCTTAAGAGCACGCAAGGCATTGGCTGCATCTTCCTTTATTTCGTCAGCAATGATGATATGACCGTAATATTCGTTATTGACAGCTAAGTGAACCGTCGTACCGGTCATTGCTTCCTCATCATAAGTTATGCCATGTTCCGACATTAATTTTGCACTGCCTAATAGAACTACACTATCGTCAATAACCGCCTTTACGCCAAGACCGGGAATTTCCTGCACATCTTGAACCAAATCATTTTTAATTTCTTTGCCATAAGCTTTTTTAAGTGACAAAGAAATAGGATGGTTCGAATGGTTTTCCGCATAAACTGCCAGCTCCAATAACTTCTCAGGGCTTGTCTTTTTGGCAACTATTTCCTGTACTTCAAAAACACCTTTGGTCAAAGTCCCTGTTTTATCAAAAACTACTATCTCTGTTTTTGCCAAAGCTTCCAGATAGTTACCGCCTTTAACCAAGATACCATTACGCGAGGCACCGCCGATGCCACCGAAGAAACTTAGGGGCACGGAAATCACCAATGCGCACGGGCACGAAATAACAAGAAATGTCAGTGCTCGAAACACCCATTCTGTGAGAGGCTCTTCACTGAAAGTAAAAGGAGGGATAAACGCTAACATAGCAGCCAAGATAACAACAGCCGGTGTATAGTATTTAGCAAACTTCGTGATAAAATTCTCCGACTTTGATTTTTTGGCAGTAGCATTTTCCACCAAATCAAGAATTTTGCTCACTGTAGAATCACCAAATTCTTTGGTAACCCGTGCTGTCAGCAAGCCGCTTATGTTGATACAGCCGCTGAGAATATCTCTTCCGGCCATAATTTCACGCGGTACTGCTTCGCCGGTAAGTGATGATGTGTCCACCATCGAGCGGCCTTCAACGACCACTCCATCCAATGGTATTCTTTCTCCGGGTCTTATCACTATTTCTTCACCAATCAATACATCATCCGGATCAACAGTAATAATTTCTCCGTTACGTTTTACATTAGCATAATCAGGACGAATATTCATCAATTCGGCAATAGACTTTCTTGACTTATCGACGGCATAGTCCTGAAAAAACTCTCCAATCTGATAAAACAGCATGACACCAACTGCTTCCGGATATTCACCTATGATAAAGGCGCCAACTGTCGCAATAAACATCAAGAAGTTTTCATCAAACACCTGCAGACGCAGTATATTTCTCAAAGCACGCCAAACAACATCGCCGCCAACGGTGAAATAAGCTGCAAGATACAATACTAAATTCAATACAAGATTATTGGTATCTGCCAATAGTGCAGCGACAAAAATAATACCGCCTGCTATAATTCTGAAAAGACGCTTCTTCTGATTAATCATTGTCCGTTACGCCTTTTCTATCTTTACATCTGGTTCGTAGTTTTTTACTATTTTCTGCGCAGCTGCCACAATGCCATCCATTTGTTCTCTTTCAGCCTCAATTGTCATTCTGGTCGTCAGAAAATTTATCGAAACAGCTGAAACGTCCGGTAATTTGCTGATAGCTTCTTCCATTTTTGCAGCACAATTTGCACAACCAAGGCCAACTAATTTAAATGATTTTTTCATAATCTATCCCTCCATTTTTAGTTGAGCAATCATTCAACTTTACATTTA
>CAYRVN010000200.1:0-1781 GCA_964427675.1 uncultured Acidaminococcales bacterium | reverse complement strand
CCTGCCATAGCCAAAAATTCCTGTGCTTCATCTTCCGGCAATTCGGCAATCTCAGCCTCCATCTTAGCGGAAACAGCAATTGACTCAGCGCCTTCTTCAGCGGCATATTTTTGGACTGCCTGCACAAAAGGATTCTTCTCAGCATGTGCAACTTCGTCTTCGGCCACGTTCGTAATGTAAAGGATAGGTTTCAATGTCAAAAGCTGTAAAGCTTTTACGAATTCCTTTTCCTCGTCTGTCAGATCAATACGGCGGGCAGGAATTGCTTCACCCAGACCTGCCAACACTTTTTCCAAGGCAGCTTTTTCCAGCGGCACTTTCTTGTCGCCGGCTTTCAGAAGTTTACCAAGACGTTCGATGCGCTTTTCTACGCTCTCCATATCAGCCAGGCAAAGCTCGGTATTAATTATTTCAATGTCACGCAAAGGATCAATCGTGCCTTCTACGTGGGTAATATTGCCATCCTCAAAACAACGTACTACCTGTGCAATGGCGTCAACTTCGCGGATATGGGCCAAAAATTTATTGCCAAGGCCTTCACCTGTTGAAGCGCCTTTGACTAACCCTGCAATATCGACAAAACGCATTGCTGCCGGCACAATCTTTTTCGCTTTCACCATATCGCTCAAAACTTTTAAACGTGTATCTGGAACATCAACAACGCCGACATTCGGCTCTATAGTACAAAATGGATAATTGGCAGCTTCCGCGCCGGCTTTGGTAATAGCATTGAACAACGTGCTCTTGCCAACATTCGGCAAACCAACAATCCCTACTTCTAAATTCGTGCTCACTAACATCTCTCCTTAAATTTTATCTGATATATAATTTTACTTCATCGAAGGATATTGTGCAACACTTGGAACACTTACCCATTTCTCCGGTATAACACATAAGTAATATTGTCTTAAAACCCGTGTGTTAGGCATGGGCTAAAGAATTGACGGGCCTGCTGCACATCAGCGACCAGCTGCTTGCAGCTGAATTGTCGCGTGTGGAAGCGGCCAGAGGAAATCTTTAGCCCATGCCATAAAAACAGTGTTCATATATTTCCCGGGAAATACTGATTCTTCAGATTTCTTTATATTCTTTCAGCTGCAGCGTATAAAAGGCCAGGCTGAGCCATTGGTCAAATTTGTAGCCAACATTGTGTGTCACACCAGCTAATTCAAACCCGAGTTTTTCACAAAGTTTTTTACTGGCTGCGTTGCCATAACTGATGCAGGCCAATGCAGTATAAAGCTCATAGTTCTCCAGTTCCTTAAGCAATGCTTTCATAATTTCCATGCCACGCCCGCCACCACAGTGTGCCTGATCAAAATAAGCGGACAACTCGACAGAAACATTAAAAGCCTCCCTCTCTCGGAACTTGCCGGCATAAGCATAACCAATTACTTCCCCATTTTCTTCATACACCAGCCAGGGAAACTGGGCGGATATTTTATTGATCCTTCTCAGCATCTCTGCTTCGTCAGGTAAAGTTATTTCATAAGTAATAGTAGTATTTGCTACGTACCAACTATATATTTCTGCAATTCTATTGGCGTCCTCCGGACGTACGGCACGAATCATTATGACACCCCCATCAGCTTATACTTTTGGTTAAGATAAAAAGACCCCCGATCAACGGCCTTGTTAAGAACCATATCCCGGGGGTTAGGCAGGGCATTTTTAATACAGCAGGAATACTAAAGCATATTTTCAGGGTTAGCAGATTCGAGAATGCATTTGACACCTTTTTCAAACTTAGGACGAGGAATCATCACGAAGCGTCCACAGCC
>CAYRVN010000199.1:0-1866 GCA_964427675.1 uncultured Acidaminococcales bacterium | reverse complement strand
ATTCGCCTGCAAGCAGTCGGTCGCTGATGTGCAGCAGGCCCGTCACTTCTTTAGTTCTTGCTCTCTTCATACGTTCTACATTCATCTGCTATCTCGATAATATGGTAATAAAAAAGCTCGGATCTTCTGCTGCGGCTCACAAAGCCACTTAAGCAAAAATCCGAGCGTCGTTATTTAGACAACGAAACTAAGCACAGCAAAAATAATGGGCTGATGCAAAAGATAAAGCAGCAAGCTGTGCCTGCCCATAAAAGCGAAACCGGAGAGCTGCCTGAAAAAGTATTTTTCGCGCAGTTCTTCACCAGTCATTTGCCAGCAGAAATAACCCAGCCAGTAAGCGAAAATCCACGGTAAGAGCGGGAAATAATCGGCAGAAGCGAAACTCCCGTGAGGTAAACCCAGCGGGAACAAAAAGTGGCTGTCATACCATGATGATGGTAGATTGTATAAATGTATTGTCAAAAGACTCAAACTTCCGTCAGCCATCTCATGCGTAAGAAAATAAAGAAATGAACTGAGGACGATTCCAAGCTTTATAGGAATTTTTCCCAATATCGGCCTCACCAAAACAGTAATGATTGCCGCCCAGCCTAGCAAGCTCAAAATACCGAAAACAATAATATTTGCCGGCGAATAAAAGTAAGTTGCCAAAGTAATCAGCAACCCGCAAGCAACTAAAAGCAGTCCATTATGCAAAGGTTTCTTCGCACAAAGCGACATAGCGCCAGAAATAAAAACAAAGAGAAATGCGCCTCCTTGTTGCACCAGGTAAGCGCTCATACTCTCAAACCAGGGAAAGTTCATGGAATAAAAATGGACCAAATCATAAATGAAATGGTATACTATCACACAAAAAATCCCGATTCCCCGCAACGTATCAATCAGCCCATAACGCGGTCTTTCCATAAACACCTCATATATAGTTTATTAAATTTGCTGCATGGTCAAGAATAATATCCGGTTTGATATGTCCTCTTTCCACGTCTTCCAAAGTAGCTTCGCCTGTCAGGACAAGCACCGATAAAATATTATTGTTTAAGCCGAACGCAATATCAGTGCTGAGGCGGTCACCAACCATGGCGATTTCATTTTTCTTAAAGCCGGTTCTTTCCATCAGGAGGTCTATCATATAATGATAAGGTTTCCCCAATACATCCAAAGGGCTGATTCCTGTTGCAGTTTTAATAAGTTCAATCATGGCGCCGCAATCAGGTATGAATTCACCATTTTCTATAGGACAGCGTACATCCGGATGTGTCGCAATATACGGTATACCTTTGTCAATCAAACGACATGCTGTTGAAAGAGTATCGTAAGCCAACGTCATATCAAAGCCAAGAATGACGAACTCTGGTTCTGTCACAGCCGGATCAACGAGTTCAAACCCTGCTTTAGTAATGGTTGCCTTTAATTCCGGTGTTCCCAAAAGAAACAATTTCGCCTGTGGTTTGACCTTACCGAGGTAATAGGTCAGCGCATCAGAAGAAATAAGTACATTTTTCTGCTCAACTTCGATGCCCATCTTGGCCATTTTTTTAACGTAGTGGATATGGTCTTTGGAAGAATTATTAGTCACCAGATAAAAAGTTTTTCCTTTAGATTTCAATTGGGCGAAGAACTCATCCATACCCGGAATAAGAGTATTGCCCAAATTTATCGTTCCATCCATATCAAATAAAAAACACTTTATATCTTTCAGCCTTTCCCCATTTTGCATCAGCACTGCTCCTCTGTCGATTTTATTCAATTCAAATCTATTATACGGCATTGTTGCTCAGCGGTAAATTTTTTTGCATTGTTTTTTGCTCTTAAATAGTGTTAAGATAAATAAAACACATTTACTCAAGGAGGAGATTAAATGGGTAC
>CAYRVN010000198.1:0-1868 GCA_964427675.1 uncultured Acidaminococcales bacterium | reverse complement strand
GTTCCCGTGAACTATATGCGCGTCAGATTGGAATTGAAAAAGAGGAAATTGAAACCAACCCGGAAGAAGAAATCGAGGAACTGGTCTTAATTTATCAAACAAAAGGAATAAGTGAAGAAGTTGCCCGTCCACTGGCAATCAAGCTTCTGCAAAATCCTGATACAGCGCTTGATACTTTGGCCAGAGATGAATTAGGAATTGATCCTGATGATCTTGGTGGCTCTGCTTTTGTCGCCGCCTTTACATCCTTCCTTCTTTTTTCTGTTGGTGCTATTATACCTGTTATCCCATTTTTCATTTTAACTGGTCAAACTGCCATATATACGTGTATTGCGTTTAGTACAGTGGGTCTATTCATGGTAGGCGCGATTACCACCCTCTTTACTGGTCGAAATATCTTCTATTCGGGCCTGCGGCAAATTGTCTTTGGCTTATTAGCAGCTGCCGCAACCTATTTTATTGGCAGTCTGATTGGCGTTAGTTTGTCATAAAAGATATAAGTTTTAATAAGTTTTTGCTTATTTACCTTTCCAGAAAAGCCGGTTGGTGTGATTTAATTTCACACCAACCGGCTTTTTCACATTAATTACTAGTTCTAAAACTCAAAATACACCTGATACCAACCAAGGATATTCTAATCTTTTTTACCATCATAACTAATTCTGTAAACCGCGTTTGCACGGTCATCCGACACTAAAAGAGCACCATCCGGCATGACCAATACATCTACCGGTCTGCCCCACGGGACAGGCGAATTTAACCAGCCCTGAGCAAATACTTCTTGGCTTATAGGCTTGCCATCTTGCAAGCGAACTAAAATTACCTGGTACCCCGCCAGACTTGTTCTGTTCCAGGATCCATGCTCGGCAATAAAAATTTGGTTTCTATACTCATCCGGAAACATTTTCCCGGTGTAAAAACGCATGCCTAATGGAGCCACGTGTGCTCCGAGTTTCATAGCGGGTGTAGTGATCGAACTAATTGGCGGCTGTTCTTTAAATTCGGGGTCAGCTAAATTATCTCCGTAATAATAGGGATAACCAAAATGCATGCCCTTTATTGGGGCATGGTTTAATTCATCAGGCGGCAAATCATCGCCTAGCCAGTCACGCCCGTTATCAGTAAAGTACAATTCTCCGCTCAGCGGATGCCAGTCAAAGCCTACAGTATTACGAACACCGTGCGCAAAAACTTCTGCTTCCGAGCCATCTAAATTCATTCTCATAATGCTGGCAAACCTTTCGTCTTCACTATAGCAGATATTACACGGAGCGCCAACCGGAACATATAATTTCTCATCAGGCCCAATACCGATGAACTTCCAGCCATGGTGACGTTCCTTTGGCAGCATGTCATAAACTACAACCGGTGGTTTTGGCTGATTTAAATTCTCCAAAATATTATCATAGCGCAAAATACGACTAATTTCTGCAACATAAAGAGAGCCATTATGAAAAGCCACTCCGTTCGGGGTATCCAAATTGGAGGCAATAGTTAAGACTTCAACCTTTTCCCCGTCACCAGTTTTATCAACGAGCGCATAAATGCGGCCTTCACTTCTTGACCCTACGAAAACAACACCATTGTCAGCCAAGGTCAAAGAACGTGCCCCCTCTATTCCGTTCGCATAAACGCTTATTTTAAATCCCTGGGGCATACTGATTTTATTAATATTTGATTGCGCATTGCCGCAACCGGTGGTAGCAATGGCCAAGAGCAGGAGATAAACCAGCAAAAATGACAGCAATCTGTTTTTCATCTTACACCTCCCCGTAAAATTCAGCCCTTGCCAAGAATCATGCCGGTGAATATCACCGGATCCTTGGCTGTAGAAAAAGGCGGGGAATAGGCAAGGTCAAGATTGGCTA
>CAYRVN010000197.1:0-1888 GCA_964427675.1 uncultured Acidaminococcales bacterium | reverse complement strand
TGTCCATATGGGCATGAGAATCAAAAACTTTTGCAGACATTTATTTCACCTTGCTACCGGAAGCAATGCCAGGTGCATCAGCGAGAACAAGGTTTCCTTGACCGTCGGAAGCCGCCAGAAGCATACCTCTGGACTCAATGCCGCGCAATTTTGCCGCTTTCAGGTTAGCTATCACAACGACATTTCTGCCAACCAGTTGTTCTTCCGTATAATGCTGCGCGATACCAGATACTATGATGCGTTCTTCGTCGCCAATCTTAACAGACAGCTTCATCAGCTTATCGGTTTTTGGCACTCTCTCAGCAGTCAGGATCGTAGCCACGCGCAAATCTATTTTAGCGAAATCATCAATAGAAATTTCTTCTTTTTCTTCCTGTTTGGGCGGTTCAACCACTTTTGCCGCTGGCACCGGAGCAGCCGTTTTTTTCGTAGCGGCAGTTACGGTAATGCCATCTTCATTAACCTCAATGCGCGGATAGATCGGCTCACCTTTTTGGACTACAGTTCCATCAGCCAAGCCGCCCCAGACGGCATCAACCAGCAAGAATTGTGCAGGTACCGCAATACCCAATTGAGTATAAATTTTCGGACTTGTATGCGGGACAAAAGGTGCAATAAGAATGGATACAATTCTCAGTACTTCCGCCAAATTATACATAACTGCTTCCAGTCTAGCTGCTTTTGCTTCATCCTTAGCCAACAACCAGGGAGCTGTTTCGTCGATGTATTTATTGGTGCGGCTGATTAAAGTCCAGACGCCTTTGATGGCTGCATTGATTTCCATTTTATCCATGGCTTTTTTGTAATTCTCAACTGTTTCAGCAGCCAGTGTTATCAGTTCTTTATCAAGGTCCTCAGGCACGGCAGTTTTATGAACTTTGCCGCCATGATACTTTTCTATCATGCTGACTGTTCGGTGCAGCAGGTTGCCAAGGTCATTGGCAAGATCCGCATTAATGCGGGTAATTAACGCATCACGGGAGAAATTACCGTCGCTACCCAGATTTATTTCACGCAGCAGGAAGTATCTGATAGCATCAGCACCGAATTCGTCAATCAAGCCCAGCGGATCGATGACGTTGCCTTTGGATTTGGACATCTTATCGCCTTCGACAACGAGCCAGCCGTGGCCATAAACTTGTTTAGGCAATTCCGCGCCCATAGCCATCAGCATGATCGGCCAGATGATCGTATGGAACCGCACAATTTCTTTGCCTACCAGATGGATATCTGCAGGCCAGAACTTCTTGAATTTTTCTTCATCAGAACTATAGCCGGCACCCGTAAAATAATTCAGCAGGGCGTCAAACCAGACGTAAACAACATGCTTATCATCAAAAGGAACTTTAATGCCCCAGTCAAAGGTTGTTCTGGTAATACAAAGGTCTTCCAGGCCTTGTTTAATGAAATTAATCATTTCATTGCGACGGGAAACCGGTTGGATAAAATCAGGATTTTGCTCGATATGTTCCAGTAGGCGATCCTGATATTTGGACAGTTTGAAGAAATAGCTTTCTTCCTGCATCTTCTCTACCGGACGGCCGCAGTCTGGGCATTTGCCATCGACCAATTGGCGTTCCAACCAATAGGATTCGCAAGGTACGCAATATAAGCCTTCATAGTTTTTCTTATAAATGTCACCCTGGTCATAGATTTTCTGCATAATTTCCTGGACAACTTTTTCGTGACGTTTTTCACTGGTTCTGATGAAATCATCATTGCTGATACCCAGTTTTTCCCACAAAAGTTTGAAGTTTGCAACAATGGCATCTACATATTGAATAGGTGTTACACCTTTTTCTTCGGCTTTGCGCTGAATTTTCTGGCCATGCTCATCACTGCCGGTCAGGAAAAGAACATCATAACCTGCTGCACGGCGATAACGGGC
>CAYRVN010000196.1:0-1911 GCA_964427675.1 uncultured Acidaminococcales bacterium | reverse complement strand
GCGTAGAGCTGGCAGAAATGGTGCTGGTCGGCAAAATCAACACAGACCTGGTAGTACGCCTCAACCTTTTAGGCGGCCGTGCAGTTGGTTTGAACGGCAAAGATGCCAACCTTGTGCAAGCGAAAAAACACTTGGCCGATATTTACGAAAATGGCGAAGTAAATCTCGTTGACATTGGTTTTGTTGGTAATGTGGAAAAAATTAATACCGAATTGATCAATATTTTATTGGATAATGACTTTATTCCTGTTATCGCTCCTACTGGTGTAGGCGTTAACGGTGAGACTTATAACATCAATGCTGACAGTGTTGCCGGTGAAATTGCCGGTGCGTTGAAAGCAGAAAAACTGTTGGTTTTGACTGATGTCCGAGGAATTTATTCTGATTACAGGGATGAAAGCAGTTTCATTTCTACTTTGACCTTTGAAAAAGCTCAGGAACTTATCATTCGCGGCAATATCGACGGCGGCATGATACCAAAAGTAAAGGCTTGTATCACGGCTCTTTCTGGTGGTGCGCATAAAACCCACATCATTGATGGCCGTGAGCCACACACCATTCTTATGGAAATTTTCAGTGATTCGGGAGTAGGCACGGAAGTAGTAAAAGAATAATAAATATAATTGTTAGAGGGGATAAGGGATGAATCAAGAAACAGTTATCGCAGATACTGAAAAATATTATTTGCCGGTTTTCAGCAGAAATCAGATTGTGCTCGATCATGGCAAAGGCTGCAAGCTTTATGACATGGATGGAAATGAATACCTTGATTTTTTGGCAGGTATTGCAGTAAATGCGCTTGGACACGCACATCCGGTATTGGTTAAGGCTATCGCAGACCAAGCTGGTAAGCTTATTCATTGCTCGAACTTGTACTATACCAAGGTACAGGCAGACTTAGTCAAAACTCTTGCGGAAGTAAGCGGTTTTGACCGCTCTTTTCTTTGCAACAGTGGCGCTGAGGCTAATGAAGGCGCCTTGAAACTGGCACGTAAATATGGTCACGAGAAGGCTGTAGGCAAACAAAGGATAATTTCTGCCATGCATTCTTTTCATGGTCGTACGTTAGCAACTTTGACTGCTACGGGGCAACCTAAATATCAAAAAGGTTATGAACCGCTGCCAACCGGCTTTGACTATGCGGAATACGGCGATATCACAACACTTGAGAATTTGATGGGCGAGGACGTCTGTGCTGTTATCCTGGAACCAATTCAGGGTGAAGGCGGCGTGCATGTTCCTTCTGATGAGTATCTGAAACAAGTTCGCGCTTTGTGCGATAAATATGATGCACTCCTTATCTTTGATGAAATTCAGACTGGCCTTTGCCGCAGCGGCAAATGGTTTGCCTGGGAATACAGCGGAGCGAAACCAGATATTATTACCTTGGCGAAAGCTCTGGGCGGTGGTTTTCCGGTAGCTGCTTTCCTGACGACTGAGCGTCTGGCTCATGTCTTTGCTCCTGGCGACCATGGTTCTACTTTCGGCGGCAATCCTTTGGCTTGTGCCGCTGCCAATGCTTCTTTGAAGGTAATGCGTGAAGAAAATCTTGCCGCTAAAGCTGCAGAAATTGGTACTTATTTTAAAACTCAGCTGGAAGCTTTACAGAAAAAGTTTCCGGACAAAATAACTGAGGTACGTGGTCGTGGCCTGCTATTGGGAATGGAACTGTCAAAACCGGGTAAACCCATAGTTGATGCCTGCCTGCAAAAGGGCATGATTATCAACTGCACTGCTGTCAATGTCATTCGTCTTGTACCGCCGCTGATCATTACCAAAGCGGAAATTGACGCTCTGATGGCTGTTTTTGCCGAAGTATTTCCGGAATTCTGATTAGAGTGAGAGGCTAGATGATATGAGCTTAAGACATAAAGATTTAATAGCTATGAATGATCTTTCAGTTGGTGAAGT
>CAYRVN010000195.1:0-1922 GCA_964427675.1 uncultured Acidaminococcales bacterium | reverse complement strand
ATTCTGGTTACTTCCTTGCTGAAGAGCATGTCCAAACCTGTTGGTCTGGACAACCTCAGTTTTGAGAGTTGGATACCGGTTCTGACGAGTGCTCAATATATGGAAAGCATCTGGAACTCTGTTGTTTACGCAGTTATAGCGGCAACAGTCGGCACAATTCTTTCCGTATTTATAGCTTATCTTTCTGTTAAAACCAGTGTTAAGGGAAGATCATTGCCTGACCTTCTGACAATTATCGGTGGATCAACCCCAAGTATCGTTATTGCTTTGGCTTTGGTTATTACTTTCTCAGGTAACTATGGTTTAAATCTTTATTCCACAATGTGGATCTTGATAGTCAGCTACCTTGTTAAATACATGACGATGTCAGTCAGGACGATTGCAGCTTCACTTAGTCAGGTCCATATTTCTTTGGAAGAAGCTGCGCTCAACTCTGGTGCAAGTTGGCTGAGAACATGTAAGGACATCATCCTGCCGCTTATTGCACCGTCTGTTATAGCAGGCTGGTTCTTGATTTTTATGCCGTCATTCTATGAATTAACAATGTCACTGCTTTTGTACAGCGGCGACACGAAAACTATCGGCGTTTTGCTCTATGAACTGCAAACCTATGCTGATACTCAGAATGCTTCGGTATTGTCTGTTATAATCCTGAGCATTGTTTTGCTCGGTAACATTATCCTGAACAAAGTAAGTAAAGGAAATGTCGGAATTTAATTAAGGAGTGGGAAAATTGGCACAAGTACGCATTGAACATATTTTTAAACGATTCGGCGGAGTTACCGCGGTCAATGATTTTGACCTGGTAGTGGAAGACGGCGAGTTCGTATCTATTCTTGGTCCTTCCGGCTGTGGTAAAACCACGACACTGAGGATGGTTGCTGGCTTCGAAAGAGCTACAGAAGGTGAAATTTATATCGGAGAACAATGTGTAAGTTCTTCCTTGAAGAACAAATTTGTTCCGCCTGAAAAACGTGATATAGGCATGGTTTTTCAGTCTTATGCAGTTTGGCCGCATATGACCGTGCTTGACAATGTCGGTTACCCGCTGAAAATTCAGAAGGTGGCCAAAGAGGAACGCATTAAGCGCGTTAAAGAAATGCTGGCTTTAGTACATCTTGATGAATATGCTGAACGATACCCGCATCAATTGTCTGGCGGCCAGCAACAGCGTGTTGCTTTGGCACGTGCCTTGGTTGCACGTCCAGGTCTGTTGTTATTGGATGAACCTCTTTCTAACCTTGATGCTAAACTACGTGAGAGCATGCGCTTTGAAATCCTGGCCCTGCAAAAAGAATTGGGCATAACAGTAGTATATGTTACTCACGATCAGGGCGAAGCAATGGCAATGAGTGATCGCATAGTTGTTATGAGTAAGGGCGTTGTGCAGCAAATTGGTGCACCACATGATATCTATTCCAATCCTGCCAATAAAATGGTTGCTGATTTCATTGGTTTGGTTAACTTCCTGCCGGGATCAATTATTGATGGCAGGGTACATATTGCCGGAATGGCAACTTCGTTACCTAACAATTCAAGTCTTACCGGTGAAGTTACGATTGCCGTACGCCCGGAAAATATTACTTTGTCCGCTGAAAAGGGCACTATGCAGGGTGTATTGACACACCGCTTCTATCTTGGTGATGCGGTTGATTACCGTGTACAAGTAGGAAACGAAGCTGTTCGCGTTATTGTAAAAGGCGCCGATTTGGGAGAATTCAAAGATGGCGAAACAGTTTATCTCGATTTTGATAGAATCATGATTTTTGAAAAAGATTAATTTTTCAGTAATAAAACCAGCTGCCGTCAGGCAGCTGGTTTTTTCTTGTCTCTGGTTTAGTCGAGTGCCATGGTAATACTACTATTTATCTTATGTATGTTATAATGTAAGCAAACTAACTAACAGCAAAGTAGGCAGAGCA
>CAYRVN010000194.1:0-1928 GCA_964427675.1 uncultured Acidaminococcales bacterium | reverse complement strand
CCGTTTTTGAACTTTTGCTGGCAGCATCTAATAAACATCTCCAAGCCTTCAGCAAGTAGAATCACAACGATAAAGGTCCTTATCCAATACATGAAGATAAGGACCCTTTTTTAATATAGTAAGTAAATCGGATTCGCTCAATGTTGCAAAAGAAATATTTCAGTAACTTTCTAAAGTCCTTTTTTCTCAAACCACTTAAACAGCATAATAGTTAATATAACGAAAGGAATAATCACTATCCAATGATTGACCCCTAAAACCTGAGGAATTGTAATTTTCCCGTAGTTACCCCAAGTAAGAACCGTTTTTTGCAGATATGGATAAGCTTCAGCATATATCCCTGCTCCCACCAGCATGCCAGCTATGCCCCAGATGGCATCTGTGCGGCCTTCGCCTAGAGCACCGAGAGAAGTACCTGGGCAATATCCCAAAAGTCCCCAGCCAAGTCCAAAAATCAGACCGCCAAGCACAACAGCACCCACAATCATGGGCTTTAAGGAAAGTTTCACTATTCCCATGTCATACAGGAAATAAACTCCAACCATTGCCACAACAATATGAGAAAGCATGAACTTAACAATTGTCATATCCTGCAGGAGCAGTGCGCCAATTTGTTTATCGTACCGTAAAACACGACCCTTTTGCAAAAAGAACCCGAATAAGATACCAGTAATTAAGCCATAGACAAGATTCATCATTTTTCGCCACCACCTTTATAAAGCAAGTTAGCTGAAATTAGCCCTCCAATAAAGAAACATGCCAGAGCAATATAACCGCTAACCGCAAGCTGCAATCCGCCGCTCAGTCCATGTCCGCTTGGGCAGCCATCGGCAAGACGTGCACCGAACATCGCAATGATGCCGCCAACAAAAGCAACCATAGCTCTTGGCGCTACCGCAGATCCAAAGCGGCTTTCCCACAAATCCGGAACTGCCTGCAATTTGAAACTTCCGGAAGTAACAGCAGCTATAAATGCGCCAATAGCAATACCGATAACAACCATCCACTGCCAATCTATCGCAGGCGTTTCTTTAATAAAATAAGGCATTTTGGCCACCCGTTCAGGCGAAAAAATTTTTTCCAACATGCCCGTTGTTTTAACAAAAGTTGTTGATGCTCCAAGATATTTACCTACAAACCAGACAGAACCGATTGAAACTAAACCGCTTAAACCACCCGCTACATATGGGCTCCAACCTCCGTCCTTGTTCATACCAAAACCCCCTTTAATAATAAAAATTGTATAAATACTATTCTTATATCTGTATATTACGATTTAACGTTATTATTGTCAAGGGTAAAACATTACTTTTAAAAATTATTTTAATTCCTCATAGTTAATTAATTTAAAATACTTACTTTCTAGCTTCAATATAAACTATGTAGCATGGAAAAGCAAGAATTTTCAGTTTTTATAACGCATAAGAAACATTCTCATATTTAGTTTAATAATCAAGCTTGACAGCAAAACTCAGCGGCTTTATTATTAAATCACGATATATTGATATAGCAATGAGGTGTATTAATTAATGGACATGGATATGAATAAATACAATGAGATCGCGGAAGTTCTAAAGGCCTTGGCCCATCCTGTACGCCTTTGCATCGTCAGGGGCTTGCTTGAAAAAGGTGGCTGTAATGTCTGCCATATGCAGGAATGCCTTGGCATGCCACAATCGACTACCTCCCAACACTTGCAGAAACTCCGTTCTGCCGGCATAATTTCCGGACAGCGCAAAGGGCTGGAAATAACTTATCAGGTCTGCGACAAACGCGTCATCGAACTGATCGAAGTACTTTTCCCTGAGCAAAAGAAGCAGTAAAAATCCAAATAAAAAACCGCCACGACTTAGTCTTGGCGGTACTTTTTTTATGGAGCTACTAATAGGATTCGAACCTACGACCCTCTCATTACGAATGAGATGCTC
>CAYRVN010000193.1:0-1958 GCA_964427675.1 uncultured Acidaminococcales bacterium | reverse complement strand
ATATTTCCAGCCTGGGCAGTAATTTGCTGATTATCAGTCCTGGCGGCAGAACTTCCTCCGGTGCACGTCTGGCCTCAGGTACAGGTGTAAGGCTGACTTATGACGATGCCAAAGCGATAGAGAAGAGTGTCAGCGGCATCGAATACGTTGCGCCGTCGGTCAGTTCATCTTATCAACTTGTTGTTGGCAACCAGAACTGGACAGCCAATGTTGAAGGCACAACTCCCAACGTAATTGACATACGCAGCTTCAAAATAGAAGAAGGACGAATGTTTACCGATAAAGACCTCGACAGCAAGGCACGTGTAGCAGTTATCGGACAGACGATTGTCGACAATCTTTTCCCTGAAGGTGATCCGATTGGTAAAATAGTCCGTATTAATAAAGCACCATTCAAAGTAGTAGGCGTTTTGGGCGTTAAAGGGCAGTCCGCCAATGGGCAGGATCAGGATGATGTGGTCTATATTCCTTTGACAACCGCCCAGCAGCGGATGATGGGCATTACGTACCTTAACCGCATCACGGTACAGGCACAGAACGAAGATGTGATCAATGATGCGCAAGCGGATATTGAAACTCTGCTGCGTACCAGACATAAGGTTAAGGATGGCGGCGATGATGACTTTACAGTTAGAAATCTCGCAGCCTTGATGGATACTATGATGGAAACAGCAAACACCATTACTTTGCTGTTAGGTAATATAGCAGCTATCAGCCTTTTGGTTGGCGGCATCGGCATTATGAATATCATGTTGGTATCAGTAACTGAGAGAACAAGAGAAATAGGTATCAGAAAGGCTTTAGGGGCAACTTACAACAATATTTTGTTGCAGTTTTTGATTGAGGCTATGGTTATTGGCGTCGTTGGCGGTATTTTGGGAACCGTTTTAGGGGTCGGCGCATCTTATGCGTTATCCTATTTTTCTGGTTGGAAAACCGTTGTTTCTGTGGCGGCTATCATTGTTGCGGTCATATTCTCTATCGGCATCGGGCTGTTCTTCGGTATTTATCCGGCAAGAAAAGCTGCTTTGCTTGACCCTATTGATGCGTTGCGTTATGAATAGCAAACAAAAAACAACATTCAAGGAAATATGGCATGCATGGTGTGAGTATTGCAAAAAACCTAAAACTGTTTTCGACCTGAAGGACAGGGCGAAGGGTCTCCTCATTCTCATTATCCTGATTATACTTTTGCAGGCAGTTGTGCAAGCCCTGCTTAATTGGTATAATTAGTAGCAAGACATTGAGAGTGGGTGATGGAAATCGCCGTTAACCGCAAGAAAATAGGTATAATTGGCGGATCTTTTGATCCAATACACAACGGGCATCTGAAAACGGCAGAATTCGTTTATCAGCAATTAGGGCTGGAAAAAATGATTTTTATTCCTGCTTTCATTGCTCCGCATAAAATAGGTATGGAATATGCGCCGGCTGAGCACCGGTATCAAATGACCTTATTGGCAACGCAGGGCAATCCACATTTCTGTGTTTCCGATATAGAGTTGAAACGCAAAGGCGTTTCTTATACATATGATACGATTGCAGCTTTACATGGATATTACGGCGATGGATATGATTTATACTTTATTATAGGCGCGGACTCCGTGGCAGAACTTGATACCTGGACCAAGGTGCGGGAAATTATGGGATTATGTACCTTCGTGGCCGCTACCCGGCCAGGTTTTGCCCCTGAAGTTCAAAAAGTTATCGAGTATTTTGGTGAATTAGGCAAGACAAAAATTAAGTGGCTCAATACACCGGAAATGGATATTTCTTCTACTGATATCAGACAGCGGGTGCAGGACAATTGTTCAATCAATGGGCTCGTTCCGGCAGAAGTAGAAGAATACATATATCAAAAAGGCCTCTACCGCTCGTAGAAGGTCTTGTTTGGTTTTTGACAAGTAAGAGGGGGATCAATTTATGCTGACAATTAAAGAAATGGAGGCATTGCTGGA
>CAYRVN010000192.1:0-2002 GCA_964427675.1 uncultured Acidaminococcales bacterium | reverse complement strand
CTACGGAAGATTTGCGCTTCACTTTGGAAACGATTGCCTGTGTTGGTGCCTGTGGTCTGGCTCCGGTCATCCAGATCAACGAGGATACACATGGCCGTTTAACTACCGAAAAGCTGTCGGCTATTTTAGACAGATATAAATAAATCATGCGAGAAATAGCACTTCACATTCTTGATTTAATACAGAATTCCATCGCAGCCTCATCCAAAAAAGTTTTTTTGGATGTTAATGAGGATGAGGAAGGTTATTTTGTTTTCCGTATTTGTGATGATGGTAGGGGAATGAGCGATGAAATGCTGCAAAAAATACGCGACCCCTTTGTCACGACGAGACTTACGCGTGATGTTGGTCTCGGCATACCTTTTATTGCGATGTCAACTGAGCAGAGCGGTGGACATCTGACAATCAGATCTAAGGAAGGGGTGGGTACCACTATTGAAGCTGCTTTTTTGCGTGAGCACCTTGATAGACCGCCTTTGGGAGACCTGGCAGCTACAATAAGGGTTATTCTTGTTGCTAATCCGGATTTACAATTTATTGTCAAATATAGATATGGGAAGCATTGTTTTGAGTTTGATTCTTGGGCTGCAAAGGAAATACTTGGCGAGGAAATTGATTTCAGTTTTCCGGAAGTATATCTTTGGCTCGATGCCTATCTGAAGCAAGAGATAAGTAAAGTCAGAAATGAGCAGGAGGCAACATAATGAAAACATTGGAAGATTTGAAAGCTTTGCGCGAAAAGTTAAAGACTGATATTAAGGTCAGGCAGAAACAAGGTACTAAAATAATTATTGGCATGGGAACTTGCGGCATTGCTGCTGGTGCTCGCGAAGTAATGTCAGCCGTTTTGGATGAACTTGCTGTAAGAAAGTTAAATGATGTCCAGGTGCAGCAAACTGGTTGCATCGGTATGTGTGAAAAAGAAGTATTGCTGGATGTTATTCGCCCTGATGAGCCTCGTATCACCTATGGTAATGTTAAGCCCGCAGATGTAAAAAGGATTATTGCCGACCATGTTGTTAATGGTCGAATTATAGAAGATCTGGTTGTTGGCAAAATTGAACAGGAAGGCTAAAAGCCAATAAGACCTATAACGGGAGGAAAATAACATGCAACATATTAGAGCGCACGTCCTTATCTGTGCGGGTACTGGCTGCAAATCAGCAGGGTCTAAAGAAGTAGAACTGGCTTTTCAGAAAGAAATCAAAGCCAAGGGACTGGCTGATGAAGTAATGGTTGTTGAAACTGGTTGTCATGGTTTTTGCGAATACGGACCATTGGTAATAGTTTATCCTGAAGGCACTTTTTATTCCCGCGTGACAGCGGAAGATGTTCCGGAAATTGTGGAATCCCATCTCTTAAAGGGCCGCCTGGTTGAACGTCTTTTGTATCATGAACCAATGACGCATGAAATGATACCTAATTATTCAGATATAAACTTTTACAAGAAGCAGCATCGTTTGGTTTTGGCTCATTGCGGCAGCATCAATCCTGAACAAATAGAGGAATATATTGCTGTTGGCGGTTACGAAGGCTTAGGAAAAGCGTTGACACTGATGACTCCGGAAGAAGTTGTTGAGGAAGTGAAAAAGTCCGGACTAAGGGGCCGTGGCGGCGGTGGTTTTCCTACTGGACTGAAGTGGAGCTTTGCCAGACAGTCTGTAAATGACAAAAAGTATGTCATCTGTAATGCTGATGAAGGTGACCCAGGTGCCTTTATGGACCGCAGTGTTTTGGAAGGAGACCCGCACAAAATACTGGAAGGCATGGCAATCTGCGGTTATGCAATTGGCGCTGATGAGGGCTATATTTATGTACGTGCAGAATATCCTTTGGCAATCAAACGGCTGAAGGTAGCAATAGAACAAGCCGAAGCAATGGGTTTATTGGGCGAGAATATCTTTGATTCGGGTTTTAACTTCCAGATTCATATCAAGGAAGGTGCCGGTGCTTTTGTCTGCGGTGAAGAAACTGCGCTCATGGCTTCTATTGAAGGCAAGAG
>CAYRVN010000191.1:0-2017 GCA_964427675.1 uncultured Acidaminococcales bacterium | reverse complement strand
TACCAACCAAAGCTTTAGCTTCAGCCAAAATCTCTTCAAACGGTCTGCTTCTATAAGGTCCGCGAATTTTCGGTATAATGCAGTAAGAACAGCAATTATCACAGCCCTCAGCAATTTTTAAATAAGCTGTATAATTCGGCGTAGTCAATATTCTCGGCATCATGCCGGTTTCATTTTCTGTGCTAGGGGCAGGCTGCAAATAAATAAAACGCTCCCCTTGAAGCACTCTTTCTATAACTCTCCCAATTTCAGTATAACACTCCGTACCTACAATAGCATCTACTTCCGAAATATCAGCAAGGAGTTCTTCTGAATATCTTTGGCCCAGGCAGCCAGCTAAAATCAAATGCTTGCAATTACCTTCATTTTTATATTCTGCCATCTGCAGAACAGTATTTATCGATTCTTCCTTAGCCGATTCAATAAAACCACAGGTATTGACAATAATTATATCGGCTTCCTCGGGATTATTGGTAATCGTCATTTTCTTGTCTTCAATTATGCCAAGCATTGTTTCAGAATCAACAAGATTTTTCGGACAACCAAGACTTACTAAACCTATTTTCAAGAAAAACACCCTTTCAATCACTTATCCGCAAATCTAACATTTTGCAGCCATTTTTCAACTAATTCTGTCCGCTTCTCATCAGTTAAATATTTATCATTTACCCAAAGCAGACTTTCTCTGTTAGCTTCATTTTCAAATTTATTTTGCGAAATGAATAAATACCCATATCCTAGTTTTTCGGTCACAATTATAACATCTTCGGCATTAACCAGCCAACTTATTATTTTTTCGCAAGATTCTCTCTTTGTCGAAGCCTGCCCTATTCCAGCCGCAAAAACCTGTGCCGGAAATCCCTCTG
Source organism: uncultured Acidaminococcales bacterium (assembly GCA_964427675.1). Lineage (GTDB taxonomy): Bacteria > Bacillota > Negativicutes > Acidaminococcales > Acidaminococcaceae > RZYP01. The sequence goes on along the minus strand of CAYRVN010000191.1, from coordinate 1,151 downwards.
AAGGTTCAACAATGTATGCCGGGAAATCATTCTCGATATACTTTATAACCTTATTTCTTGAGGTAATTGCCAAATCTGCTTCCCCAATTGTTGTTAGACGAATAGGGCTTATAGCAAACTTTGCATACTGAGGAATTTTTCTGTTAATATTTTTTAAATAACTAAAAGTTTCATCTTCGCCCAGCTTGCTTGCCAGTGCCGAGATGAAATACCGCATTTCCGGTGTCCCGCTAAGCTCCTCCATGCTGATAACTATATCATTCTGCTTAGCTATATCCTGCCAGGATAACAAGTTCTTTTGTCCAACCCTGCGAGAATAAGCATAGTTTACCAAGAACACATACGGGTCATAACAAACGCTTGTCCAATAGCCTTCGGCGTCCTGTAATGCGGGTGGCAAACTTTCTTTGCGAAATTCTTGTTTAAGCAGTTTTCCATCGGAAGACAACTTAATCATCGTTTCCCTGGGCGCAATAATTAAATCAAAGCCTTCACCATCCGCAGAAATAGTTTGACCTTTATCGGCAAACTTGTATACAAATTTAGTTTTGGTTTTCTCCTGATAGTCATTTAGCAAAGCTCTGGTCAAATCTTCAGGCAATACCGAATAAACTTTTATTGTATTTTCAGAAGCAGCATTTACACTACCAGTCTGGATACTGTCGAAACGTAAAAACCAAAAGCATATAAAAAACATTAGAAGTAAAAGCCAACTTTTATGCTTACTCATGCGCATAAACCCTCACTTATCTCTTGCGATGCTTGGAGTTTTTCGTGTCCTTACGTCCATTATCCTTTTGAACCACTTTACCTTTGACTCTTGATCCCGAGGTATGAGGTGCCTGGGACAACCTTAGCAGACATTTGGAATCACTCCCTATTAAATCAAGACGATTTGCCATTTGCAACGCTTCTTTTACTAAGGCACGATTCTTAGGATTCCTATATTGCATCAGCGCTCTTTGCATAGCTTTTTCATGTGGATTTTGAGTAACAAAAACTTTCTTGCCTGTTTCCGGGTCGACCCCTGAATAATACATGGCGGTCGAGCAGCTCCCCGGCGTTGGTATAAAATCTTGTACCTGTTCAGGATAATGACCTGTATCACGAAGAAATTCAGCTAATTCTACAGCATCATTGATAGTGCAGCC
>CAYRVN010000190.1:0-2021 GCA_964427675.1 uncultured Acidaminococcales bacterium | reverse complement strand
ATAAGGCAGATGCCTTTGCTTTGGAAAGAGCCGAAAAGGCTGGTATTCCTAACTTTGCTGTGATAAGAAAGGAATGCGCTGATAAGAAAGAATTTGAAGCTAAAATAGATGAAATAATGCGTGCCCATGGAGTAGAATTGATTGTTTTGGCTGGCTTTATGCGTATTCTCGGTGCTGATTTCATATCAGGCTGGCGGCATAAAATAATCAATATACACCCCGCGCTTTTGCCGAGTTTCCCTGGCCTTGACGCTCAGGGGCAGGCTATTCGCTACGGCGCAAAAGTATCCGGTTGTACCGTTCATTTTGTTGATGAAGGCATGGATACCGGACCGATTATTCTGCAAAAAGTAGTCCCTGTTACTGATGACGATACCGAAGAAACTCTTGCGGCACGTATATTGGAACAGGAACACAAAGCTCTTCCCGAGGCTCTTTCTTTGTGGGCAGCGGGAAGACTAGCTGTTCAGGGCAGAAAAGTAACAATTACAAATTAAACGGGACAGGTGATGAAGATGAGAATTAACAGAGCGCTTCTAAGTGTTTCCAACAAGACAGGTATTGTGGAATTGGCAAAATTCCTACATGAAATAGGCGTGGAAATTATTTCAACCGGCGGTACGATGCAAGCAATCCGTGAAGCAGGCATTCCTGTAACTTATGTCAGCGATGTTACGGGTTTTCCGGAAATCATGGATGGTCGTGTAAAAACATTAAACCCGAAAATCCATGGCGGTATTCTTGCTGTTCGCAGCAATCCTGAACACATGGCTGCTTTGGCCAAACATGAAATTAAACCGATTGACCTCGTCGTCGTTAATTTGTATCCTTTTAAAGAAACAATTGCCAAACCAGGCGTTACTGAAGCTGAAGCGATTGAAAATATCGATATTGGCGGTCCTGCAATGGTTCGTGCATCTGCAAAAAATTTCCGTGATGTTATCATTGTTACCAATCCGGCAAGATATTCCAGCCTGATGGCGATGCTGTCCCAGCATGGCGATGCGGATATTACTACACGCAAGACCTTGGCTAAAGAAGCTTTTAACCATACATCAGAGTATGATGCAGCAATTACGGCTTATTTGGAAAAACAATTGGCGGCAGGTAAATAACATTAGTTGGGGGAAAAGTAATGCGTATTTTAGTTATTGGCGGCGGCGGCAGGGAACATGCACTTGTTTGGAAGCTGGCGCAAAGTCCTAAAGTCGATAAAATTTTTGTTTGTCCCGGCAATCCGGGTATGAAAAATCTGGCAGAGTGTGTAGCGCTGCCTTTGACGGATTTGGAAGCAGTCGCTGATTTTGCTGAGAAAGAGTCAATTGCATTGACGGTAGTTGGACCAGAAGCTACTCTTGTCGCTGGTATTGTTGACGTTTTTAACAAACGCGGCCTTGCTATTTTTGGACCAACAGCAGCTGCGGCTGAAATCGAAGGATCCAAGGCTTTTTCCAAGCAATTGATGGCTAAATACGGTATACCTACAGCTTTCTTCAAAATCTGTGAGGATATAGATACTGCCAAAGCTTATATCAGGGAAAAAGGCGCTCCTATTGTTGTTAAGGCCGATGGTCTGGCGGCAGGCAAGGGTGTCGTTGTTGCTATGACGGAAGCAGAAGCATTGGCAGCAGTTGATGATATAATGGGCGATCTCAAATTCGGCGGTGCCGGCGCACGTGTCGTTCTTGAGGAATATATGGAAGGCGAGGAAGCTTCCTTACTGGCCTTTACTGATGGTGATACGATTGTACCGATGGTAGCTGCTCAGGACCATAAAAGGGTTTATGACGCCGACGAAGGCCCAAATACCGGCGGCATGGGTGCTTATGCTCCTGCACCGGTTATGACCGATAAATTGAAGGAAAAATGCGTGGAGATGGTTCTTAAACCTACTATTGCAGCGATGAAAGCTGAAGGCAGGAAGTATCAGGGGTGTCTCTATGCCGGGTTGATGATTAAGGGCGATGATATTAAAGTCGTGGAATTCAATGCCCGCTTTGGTGATCCGGAAACACAGGTTG
>CAYRVN010000189.1:0-2024 GCA_964427675.1 uncultured Acidaminococcales bacterium | reverse complement strand
TATTTTTGGGCTTAAACGGCCTTTCTATTTTCATGTAATATTGGTCCACAACCGTGTTAGTTAACAAACAATCTTATATAAACAAGATTTAAAATTCATCTTTAAATAGTTTTTCCTTATAGATTTGCCTTCTTCGATAAGCCAGTTTAATAGTTTTCTATTGACATATTCGTCCCATTATGTGGGATAATGTCATAGCGGCAAACTCAACTGGATTACTGGTATTGAATAATACTTTTGCATTACTTTAACTGCGTTCTCCGTGTCATCGTAATTTGAAACATTGCGGTTAGTCAAAAACTATTGATTCCCCGCTGGCAGGAAGTACAAAATCTATTTCGGGAAGATCTTGTTGATAGCTTTGAATTAACTTTTCAGCAACTGGCATGTCAGAATGAACCAGAACCACTTTTTTTAAACCTTCGATGTTGCTTAAGAACTGGCTGATTTGTTTATAGCTGCCATGACCGCTAAAACAATCAAATTTCTTAATTTCTGCCGCAACTACATACTTGGTTTCATCAATTATAATTTCCGATAATTCGCTTTCAGTTATTTTCCCGCCAATAGTCTCAGGATCTTGATATCCAACAAATATGAAAACAGTCTGAGGATCGCTAATCCACTGTTTTATAAAATCTTGCGAATATACCATATCCGCCATGCCTGAGGAAGCAATTGCTATTTCACCATAGTATATTTGTTCAACTTGATTATTTTCTGTAAAGATAGGATCAAATGGTCCGTCTTGAAAATATTGCGAAGAAAAATAAGGTTTGTATTCAGGTTGTATAAATTTATTTGCATATAGTTTATTTATTTCTGCGGTACTGGGGCTAAATACCTTGACAGATGTAGGGGGTATGTATCCGCTTTTCATTCCTCGACTAATCTCTCCCAACACCTGTTGGGAACGGTCTAATACAAAAGCTGGAATAATGACCCTTTTGTTGTTGCGTACACACTCGCCGATATATTTTTGAAAGACGAGGCGTTCTTCCTCATTGCTCACAGAAACATTTCTATCGGGAATACCATATGTTCCCTCGATTATGGCATAATCGGCTGTTTCCACTTTGGCTTGTCCCGATAAAAACCGCGAATTACCACTGCCAAAGTCCCCCGTATATAGAACAGTCTGGTTGGATTTATTACTGTTGACAAGCACCATTACAGAACCGGGAATATGAGGAGTGTTAAGGAATTTTATATTAAGATTTTCAGTTATCTCATATCTGGTAGCAAGCGGCAATACCACCACCTGGTCCATTACTTGCAAAACATCAATGTCAGCACAGGTTTTACATAAATAAAAGTCTTTTTCTTCTAATGCTTTTCTGGTGGAGGAGATCGTTTTCTTGTTATTCGTTTTAATTTTGTTGCCATATTTGCAATTATGCAAATGTATAGTTGTCATTTTACCTGCTTTATCATTTTTGGCCTTGCTACGGGCGGAATAGTAGAATTTTTCAGAGCCAAAATCCCCGTACCTGGCCTCCATTCTGAGCATTATCGGCATTATGTCTTTGGTTGGTGCAGTACAATAAATAGGACCAGAATAATCCAACCTCAAAAGTTGAAACAGCCTGCCGATGTGATCAAGATGAGCATGACTAACTATGACAGCGGAAACATTTTCAACATTGGATTTGGTTAACAGGGGGGCATTATCCCCATCATTGCCATAAAACAAGCCGGCATCAAGGATGATTTTATCTCCGTCCATTTCCAACGTATGCAGAGAACCGCTCACAATCCCGTTAGCTCCATAACCAGTGTAAGTAATACCAGATGCCAGGGAATGTTGTGCGGAAGTGCCCTTTGCCAGCTTTCCGTCAGTTCCAGCACAGCCTATCAGACATAATAAAAACAGGATTAATATCAGAACGACACTAAATGTGCCTCTACATTTCCTAATCATAAACTCTCGCTCCTGCTCTCTTTTTTAGATCCATATCTGTGTACTTTTTCTTTCATCGTCCAAAATAACTGCAAATAGCCAGGCCCTTAGTATGGAGCAAATA
>CAYRVN010000188.1:0-2032 GCA_964427675.1 uncultured Acidaminococcales bacterium | reverse complement strand
AAAAAGTGCTGAAGTCCTATGTTGAATTAGATGTTAACGCAGCAGCTGAAGTATGTGCTGCTGATGATAAAGTTGATGAGATCTGCGACACATGTAAACGTGATATTTTGTTCTATATGATGAAAGATCAGGCAAATATCGAACAGGGCCTTGATTTGAACAAGGTTGTGCAGAGGATAGAACGCATTGGCGACCATGCGACTAACCTGGCAGAATGGGTAATTTATCTGGTGACAGGCCAGCGTGTTCCGAAAAAATAATCTTAACAAAACCTTAACAATGCCGTAATACTGACATAACAATCTACCCTTATAATGAAATCATTACAGGAATACAATAATTTCAAGGGGGAAGTAAAAGTGAAAAGTTTTTTTAAAAAAGCTACAGTAATGGCGTTAACACTTGCTGTTGGCATGAGTTTGGTGGCTGGCTGCGGCAGCGATAAGAAAGATAATAAAGCAGCAACGACTAAAGTCGAAGGCAAAATTTCCGCTTCAGGTTCAACTGCTTTACTGCCACTTTTAAAAGTCGGCCAGGAAGAGTTTTATAAGAAACATGATAAAGTTACCATCAACTTATCCGGCGGCGGTTCTTTCACTGGCCAAAAGCAAGCGGCAGCAGGTTCTGTAGATATCGGTAACTCTGATGTTGCTTTGGCAGCCGACTTGAAAGACAAAGGCATGGTAGAAACGAAACTTGTAGGTATCCCATTCGTGTTCATTGCTAATAAGGATGTACCGGTTGATAATTTATCCGCTCAACAATATGTGGACATCATGACAGGCAAAATCAAAAACTGGAAAGAAGTAGGCGGCAAGGATCAACAAATAACCTTGGTGCACAGAGCAAAATCTTCTGGCTCCCGTGCAACAATTGCTGAGGTAGTTTTAAAAGGTGCTGAATTCACGGATGCAGCAGTCATTCAGGATTCCAATGGCGCGGTTCGCTCTGCAATCGCAACAACTCCGGGCGCTATCGGCTATGTTGATGCAGCTTATGTTGATGACAGCATTAAAGCCTTGTCCTATGACGGCGTAAAGTATTCCATTGCCGCAGTTGTCGACGGAAAATACCCAGTATATACTTTCGGCCGTATGTTTACCAAAGGTGAACCTAAGGGTGCTGTAAAAGCCTTCATTGACTACGTAACCAGCGCTGAGTTCCAAAATGCCAATGCTGAGAAGCAAGGATTTGTGCCTATCACCAAAATGAAGAAATAATTTAAGCTTCTTGGATATACAGATATTTTAATACTTAAGATAAGTTTAACTAAAAAAACCAGGGACATTAATGGACCTGGTTTTTTGGTAATGGGAGATAATTATGAAAAAATATGACCTTGACAGGCTTCGCAGCGAAAAACTGGCAAAAAACATATTGCTCTGCAGTGCGGCTTTTCTTACGGTAGTAATTATTGCCCTTATTATTTTCATGGGGCAGCAGGGTTTGCAGACATTTTTGGATGTCAGCCCATTTGAGTTTTTCTTTTCCGCTAAATGGAACCCGGACAATGGGCAATACGGAGCGCTAAGTTTTATTTTCGGCAGTTTGCTTGTGACCTTTCTTTCTATTTTGGTAGGAGGACCCATAGGGATTATGGGTGCCGTCTTTATGGCTAAACTCGCACCTAAATGGATGTGTGAAATCATGAAGCCGGCTGTGAATCTTTATATGGCAATTCCCTCTGTTGTGTATGGTTTTATTGGTTTGACAGTTGTGGTACCGGCGGTACGCGAGTACTTTGGAGTGCCTGTTGGCTTTGGTATTTTCACGGCTTCTTTTATCCTGGCAATCATGATTTTGCCAACCGTAATCAGCATTTCGACAGATGCGTTACTCGCTGTTCCCAAAATGTTGGAAGAAGGTTCAGTGGCACTCGGCGCAACTTATTGGCAGACAATCTGGCATATTGTACTTCCTGCCGCTAAACCGGGAATTGTTACTGCCATTATTTTAGGTATGGCCCGCGCCATAGGCGAAACGATGGCGGTGCAGATGGTTATCGGCAATACGCCGAGGCTCGCCGACTCCC
>CAYRVN010000187.1:0-2032 GCA_964427675.1 uncultured Acidaminococcales bacterium | reverse complement strand
TCGTCCGGAATTTCAGAAGCCAGAATGGCCGCCCGCTCAAACCGGGACGTTGCTGGCGGAATAAAACAGGGGAGCCCAATTTAATCCGGACAAAAAACGCTGCAACAAGAATAATTGGGCTGAGCAGAATAAAAGCAGGCAAGCACAGCAATACATCAAACAATCGTTTTGCATTCATTAATTTTCAATCGCAGCAATTTTTTTGGCCGCACTTGACACTTTAAGTCTCATAATATCAAGCATGTTTTCATTGATCCTGTGCACATCGAACTTCTCTTCCGCAAGACGTCGGCTGTACTGACCCATTCGATCCCACTTGTCCCGGTTCTCGATAAACCAGATCATACGATCCGCCAGGACCCCGGCATCTGCTTTGGGAACCAAGAAGCCATTCTTTTCTGGCACTACAGTCTCGCGGCAGCCGGGCACATCCGTCGTCAAGATAGGCCGCCCAATAGCCATAGCTTCTAATACCGTTCGCGGCATGCCTTCGTGATAAGAGGGAAGAACATACACGTGGCAGTCGGCAATGAATGGACGGACATCATGCGTTTCACCCAAATATTGGATAATACCTGCATTCTGCCATTCTTCAACTTCGGCAAGAGAAATTCCATCAGGAGAAGGATCCATAGGACCAACAAGTCTAAAAATAGTCTCCGGATAACGTGCCTTCACCAAGCACGCTGCTTTGGTGTATTCGCGAAAGCCTTTGGCTCCGAGTAAGCGCCCTATTGTCAGAAAAATAACATCTTTTCCCTGTGGCAATGGTGTGGCGGTAAACACCGCAAGATCAACGCCCGAACCATTGACCAGAGAGGATTTATCTTTATCAATTATATGCTTTTGCTCAAAAAAATCTCTATTGTCCGGATTCTGAAAGATAATACGAGACGCCCTAGAAAGCGAAAAGCGATAAAGCCGCGACACCAGCATGGTAAGCATCCGTTGTTTAAAGCTTTTACCTTCATTAAACGCAAAGCCTAAACCAGTGATGAGGGCATAAAACCTGATACGCGATATTCCTTTTGAGGCTATACCACCCCAAATTACCGGTTTGATGGTATAGGACAAAACAACATCCGGCTTCAACTCGCGCAAAACCTTACGCAGGGCTAAAAAAGTTTGCAGATCTGCCACAGGGTTCATGCCATTGCGCTGCACCGGATAAGCACGAAAGCTTACACCAATAGATGAAAGCCGTTTTACAACATCCGGTGCCACCGTTCCTGCCATGGCAGTCACCTCATGTCCCGCACCTGCCAAGGCTTTCAAGAGCTCACCCCGAAAATTGATCAGGGATTCAGATAGAGCGCCTATGACAACTACTCGACTCAAATAGCCCCTTTGAAATCTTTGTAATGTGTTACACCAGTCACGTGGTGTTACCCTTACGCTTGGTGAGCTTCCCGCCCAAATACCATTTTCCAGCCTTCTCCAAACCAGTTTGAACTGAATATTGTGGATCATATCCTAAGAGCATTTTCGCTTTGTTTATGTTCGCAAGAGAGTGAAGGATGTCGCCGGGACGGAAATCCCGATAGATTGGTTTCACGGCAGCGACAGATGGGCATACCGCAACAACTTTTCCCCGAATAAGTTCAAAAAGTTCATTCAATGTAGTTCTTCCACCAAAAGCGACATTGTAAACCTGATTTAATGCCATTTCATTCTCGGTGCATGCCGCAAGAATATTTGCCTGCACAGCATTATCCACAAAACAAAAATCCCTGCTCGTTGTGCCGTCGCCATTAATAAAAACATCCTCGCCGTTTCGTAAGGCAGAAAACCACTTTGGGATAACGGCAGCATACGGCCCGTTCGGATCCTGCCTGGGACCAAAAACGTTAAAATATCTGAGACCTATCGTTTTAAAACCATAAACTTCAGCAAACACATCTGCGTATAATTCATTCATTTTTTTTGTAACGGCATAAGGCGACAAAGGACGGCCTACCTTATCTTCAACTTTTGGCAAATCGGGATGATCGCCATAGACTGAACTTGATGTAGCAAAAACAAAACGTTTCAC
>CAYRVN010000186.1:0-2047 GCA_964427675.1 uncultured Acidaminococcales bacterium | reverse complement strand
TAATTAGCAGCTGCTTTTTTCTTTAAATACTTTTTTCTCATTAATGATTAATCTGCAAGATATTTTTCAAACCATTTTTCTGCTAATACAGCCACCTGCTCTAAAGTACCCGGTTCTTCGAAAAGATGCGTTGCACCTTCAATGATTTCCAACTTTTTCTCACATTTTAGATTTTTGTAAGCTTCAATGTTCAATTCTATGACAATTCCATCATTACCTCCGACAACAAGTAAGGTTGGGGCAGTTATTTTGTCAAGATAAGGCATTGCTAAATCAGGCCTGCCGCCACGAGAAACAATGGCTTTTACTATATCAATAGTTTCTGCCGCACTCTGAATGGCTGCAGCGGCTCCAGTACTGGCGCCAAAATATCCGATTCTAAGATTTTTGGTGTGTGTTTGTTCCTGCAGCCACTTTGTAGCGATAAACAGTCGATGTGCCAATAAATCTATATCAAATCTTCGTGCGTAATCTGAGTCCTCTTCGGGCGTCAATAGATCAAGAAGAAATGTTCCAATATTTTTCTTTCTAATTACAGAAGCAACATAATTATTGCGTATGCTGTGCCTGCTACTGCCGCTGCCATGCGCAAAAACAACAATACCTGCAGCGTTTGGGGGAATTATAAGGGAGCCTTCTATTATTTTTTCCCCATCAGTAAGTGATATTGTTTTTTCATTTTTGCTGTTGTTATCCATTTTGATCATCTCTTTTTTCTTGCAAAGACTTTATAAGGCCAATAACCACTTCGTCTTCAACCTGACTAAAATCATCATAATAAGCTCCTACGGCTCCAAGATAATAAGGATCGATTTCTACAGATACAAGGTCATCAGTTATTTTTTTCAGCTCTCTTGCAGTATCCTCTGGTGTAACAGGTATTGCAACTACAATTTTTGCCGGTTTTCGTCCCCTAATCTCATTGATAGCAGCTAACATTGTATACCCTGTGGCAATTCCATCATCAACTATAATTGCCGTTTTACCTTCAATATTAGGGTGGGTTATCTCGCCAAAATATTTTTCACGCCGTCTTTCAATTTCTTTACGCACCCTTTCAATTTCTTCATGAAGCCAACTACTGTCAATATACTGGATTTCATTCTTATTGCATACCGGTTCTCCGTCTTCTGCAATTGCACATAAAGCATATTCGGGATTTTCCGGATGTCCTATTTTTTTGGTAATCAACAAATCAAAAGGCGCATGCAATTTTTTCGCTATTTCAACGCCAAGAGGCACGCCTCCCCTCGGCAAAGCATACACGACCAAATTATCGTCCGCATATTTTTCCAATAAAACTGCCAATCGGACTCCGGCTTCCGTCCTATTTTTAAACCGCATAACAACCCCTCCTTTTCATGCAGCGTTAACAAGAATAGCCTTTATTTTTTAATAAGAGCACCATAAAAAGCCGCGGTTACTTGGTCATATCTTTTAACGTCTATATTTATAGCCTTAGCGTGTCCAGCTCCTGGCGCGAAATAGATTTCTCTAGAAGCAGCTTTGTTTTCGAACATTTCTTGAGCCATTTCCGGCGGAACAAAGTCATCTGCATTCCCATGAATGAATAAAACCGGGATCGTCATCTTAGCAATATTTTTAATTGGCGAAACATCGCTTAAACTAAAGCCAGCAAATATTTTACAAAAAAAACCAGTGTAGTACAGGATTACAGGGCGCACTATTTTTGGCACTTGATAGTCTGCCAAACGTTCATAATAAAGCTCGTATAAATCTGAATAGCCACAATCTTCAATAAGAAAAGAAATTCTTTTATTATCATATTTACCTGCCCAAATCAGCGAAACGGCTGCTCCCATGGATTCTCCATGAAGACCTATAACTTCGTTATTCTTTTTACTTTGAACATGTTCTATACATTTTTCCAAATCATCGCTTTCGTAAAAACCATATGTTGGGTATTCACCGCCGCTTTCTCCATGATTTCTAGCATCATAGGCAAAAATATTGAATCCATGATTAAAGAAAAGAGGGCCATATTTCATAACACTCCATTTTTTGTCGCGGCCAATGCCATGAACCA
>CAYRVN010000185.1:0-2051 GCA_964427675.1 uncultured Acidaminococcales bacterium | reverse complement strand
GCGGAAATTGAGGTGGGCAAATGAGTAAGTTAGATGAATTGATTGCTGAACTTTGTCCAAGTGGGGTTAAGTATGTGCCTCTAAAACAAATTGCTGAAGTAGGCACAGGTAGTAGTGATCGTGTAAATGCAGTTGATGATGGAGAATATCCTTTTTATGTTCGGTCAAAAAATATACTTCGCAGTAATCGATATTTATTTGATGAAGAAGCAATTATAATTCCTGGAGAAGGTGGAATTGGAGATATTTTTCATTATGTGAACGGAAAATATGACTTACACCAAAGAGCTTATCGAATCCATTTGATTGATCCAAATGTTAATACTAAATTCACATATTACTGTTTATCAGCGAACTTCAAAAAATTTATTATTATGAAAGCAGTTAATGCAACGGTAACGTCTATTCGTAAACCAATGATAGAGAATTTTCAAATCCCCCTCCCTCCACTGCCTGTGCAGCAGGAAATTGTCCGTATTCTGGACAATTTCACAGAGCTTACAGCAGAGCTTACAGCAGAGCTTACAGCAAGAAGAAAACAGTATGAGTATTATAGGGATTTACTTTTGACGTTTGGCGATGATGTGCCAAGACTTGCTATAAGTGATCTTTTAATACGTACAAAGGGAACAAATATAACAGCACAAAAAATGAGACAATTACATAAAGAGAATGGTGAAGTACGAATATTTGCTGGTGGTAAAACTTATGCGGATGTTGATTTTAAAGATATCCAAAAAAAAGATATTAATTTAAACCCTTCTATAATTGTTAAGTCACGTGGAATTATTGAATTTGAGTATTATGATAAGCCATTTAGCCATAAAAATGAATTCTGGTCATATTATAGTGAAAATAAAAATGTCAATATTAAATTTGTATACTATTATCTTTCAAAAAATGTGAACTATTTTCAACGTATAGCTAATAATATGCAAATGCCACAAATATCAATTCCTGTAACAGATAAATATAAAGTTCCCCTCCCTCCTATAAAAGAGCAGGAACGCATCGTTAGCATCCTTGATCGCTTTGACGCTCTCTGCAACGACTTAACCAGCGGCATTCCGGCCGAAATCGAAGCACGGCAAAAGCAATATGAATATTACAGAGATAAACTGTTATCTTTCAAGGAGGTGACGGCATGAGCATTTACAACATCGTTGCCAGTACTGATGAAGCAACGGTTGTTGCTGAATATGCAGCTGAATATAATGTCCGTCCTGAAAAGTATCAGAGCGAGGCAGAACTTGAGCGGGAGTTTATCAGGCAACTAACTTCCCAAGGATATGAATATATTTCAGTACACAATGAAGCTGCCTTGATAGAAAATCTCCGAAAGCAACTTGAACTGCTTAATGATTTTACATTTACTGATAGTGAATGGGATAAATTTTTCACAGAATGTATTGCCAATACAAATGAAGGAATTGTTGAAAAGACCAGAAAAATTCAGGATGACCATATCCAGATTCTAAAACGTGAAGATGGAACAACAAAGAACATATACCTTTTGGATAAAAAGAATATCCATAACAATCGTTTGCAAGTTATTAATCAATACGAAGAAGCGAGTGGCAAGCATGAAACCCGATATGATGTAACAATCCTTGTAAATGGACTTCCACTAGTTCATGTAGAGTTAAAGCGTCGTGGTGTTGCTATCCGTGAAGCTTTCAACCAGATAAAAAGATACCAACGTGACAGCTTTTGGGCGGCTTCTGGTTTATTTGAGTATGTGCAGGTATTTGTAATCTCCAATGGCACCCATACAAAGTATTATAGCAACACCACAAGAAACGCTCATATCAAGGAGCAAAGCAGCAGTGAACGTCGAAGAAGCAAAAAAACAAGCAACAGCTTTGAATTTACCAGCTTTTGGGCAGATGCAAATAACAAAATTATTCCTGACCTTGTGGACTTTACTAAAACATTTTTTGCCAAGCATACCCTCTTAAATATACTAACAAAATATTGTATCTTTACATCTGAAGATCTGCTCCTTGTAATGCGTCCTTATCAAATAGCTGCTGCGGAACGTATCTTATCAC
>CAYRVN010000184.1:0-2061 GCA_964427675.1 uncultured Acidaminococcales bacterium | reverse complement strand
CTAGCATGACTTTACGAAATACTAGTTATTACATACGCAAGTCCTTATCTATCGAGGCTTTGAAGGCCAAAAACGTAGTACTAAAAGGCATAATCAGCCAGACCCAAAGCCTCAAAAAGCTCCTTTTGCTCAGAGTCCATATCAGTCAGCATAGTTATCCGAACAGGATCCTGAGTGCGTTTTGGCGCGGGATACTCAATCGTAATCTCCTGAATTTTGGATAATTTTTCAAAGGCCCTTGTTAAAGACATGGCGATCCTCTTACTTTGCAATTCTTTCTTTAACAGGGCTGACATCAGTAACGCAGCAAAGCAATAAAACGCATGCACGCGGATTTTTTGGTCTGTCCAGTGCAAGAGTGGATCCCAACAGACCCATGAGGGGTCTTTCATCTGGCGGAATGATTGCTCGATTTTGTTCTGGTCACGGTAAGCAAGAATGATTTCCTCCGCCTGCCAATCGTCCCGGTCGGTGAAAAGGATCGTCTTGCCGAGAGAAGTGTTTTTTAGGTCATTAAAAGCTTGTTCGTCAACGTTGTACTGGAGGTCAACCCATTTGTTGTCTACATCCCGCACCGTATAGCGAATCAATATTCCCATGTGCTGCCGGCTAAGGATCTTCTTCACCTGTTTCTCGACAGAAGCAGCGGTAGGCCTTTTACCTTTCCTGCCCGCTTCCTTCCAGGCCAGGAGTTTTCCCTGAAGCAGGCTTAGAAGTTTTTCAGTCTTGGCTAAATTAGTGTAAATGCCCTGGAGCTGACCTTTTAAGAGAGCCGGGTTGAAGACGCACACAATTGTCCGCTCTGCGGCAAAAACCTTTTCCTTGGCAATATAGTATTTTTCATCCTTTAATCTTTCACTTTGGCAGTCCTGGTAGTGCTCCAGCGGCACCTCCAATACATTTTTCAAATGTGATGGTGAAAGGGAGGCAATAAAATGGAAAGGGGTTTTATCCACCATCTCAAGATTTTTCTTTGAATTGTTACCTTTATCACAAACAATAGTTAAGTCGTCGCAGGTGGTAAAGATGTCGTTAAACCGCTTGATTATTTCCCTAATGAACCGGTCAAACTCTACCGGGTCTGATTCATTACCCTGGTATACATCATAAAACAAAGGAATCCCGTTTTCCCGGCTGACCATCAGGGCCAAACCAATCTGACGCAAATCGTTTCTTTTCTGTTTATTATGGCCGCGTTGGGGCAATGTACAGGGACTGTTGGTATCGATATAGGTGAAAAAGTTGGTCGCATCGTAAAGCAATACCCGTAAGTCAACCTTGTAAAGAGCAACGACCTTTTTGGCCAGTGATACCTGTAGTTCTACTATTTCTTCTTCTGTAATCAAGTCCATATTGTCCCAAAAGCGCTGACTGGTAAGGTATTTCGGCTCAATTCCCTGGATTCGCGGCAGGACTGTCCAGTCATACCACTCACCAATTTTGCTCTTACTGGTGGGGGCGGAACACCTGTTTGCTGCGGCAATCAGCATGTACTGCCCGACGGTAGCGCCCTGGTTTCTTTTAATCACTACATTGTCTATAAGTTTGACGAAATCGAGCTTATCAGAAATGCTTAGTAGGGCTGCCGTAAGGCCAAATTCGCGGCTTTTCACCGCACTGGGCTGGGGAGGTTCGGTTACCTTGCGGACGATATCGTCAAGCTTACCGAGATATTTTTTTGATACAATCCTTGGTTGACCATTTACTCTCTTGGTCTCAATAACGTAATAATATGCCCTGCCGTTAACTTTTTGTTTGACTAGACCAGCCAATACAACCACACCTCCGCGATTTGGGTAAATATATACAACTATATCGCAGAAGTGGTGGAAATAGCAAAGTCGGTTTTGGATCATTTTGGATCAAAAGTGAACATTTATGATCAATACCACAATTTAGGTACTAATATCTCTTGCTGGCTTGCTGTAGTTAGTGATAGTTCTAAATTTCATTTTTATGTACTACGGTTTCGTTTTTGGGAATTCGCTATTATTGCTGGTTGTAGATCTTACTACAATGAAAAATAGGGCTAAAATTATTTATTTCGTAAACTACTGCTAG
>CAYRVN010000183.1:0-2088 GCA_964427675.1 uncultured Acidaminococcales bacterium | reverse complement strand
AGGAGGTAAGATTTGTGAAAGTTGCCATAGTCATGGGAAGCAATTCTGATTGGCCGATTTTAGAACCGGCAGAAAAAACTTTGAAACAATTCGGCGTGGAGGTTGAGGTCTTGGTTGCTTCAGCACATAGAACACCGGATGTTGTTCATGAATTTGCCGCTGGTGCCAGAGAAAGAGGCGTGGAAGTTATCATAGCCGCTGCCGGTGCTGCTGCTCATCTGGGCGGCGTCATTGCAGCTTATACTACGGTGCCTGTTATCGGTATCCCGATTAATGCCACTCCACTCAACGGTATGGACGCTCTTCTGAGTTTCGTACAAATGCCTGCCGGTATTCCGGTAGCAACGATGGCTATCAACGGTGCCAAGAATGCAGCAATTTTCGCAGTACAGATTTTAGCTCTTAAATATCCTGAATTAGTTGATAAAATGGCTGAAGACAGAAATGATATGCGCGCAGAAGTTGCTTTGAAAGGCGAAAAGCTGGCAAAAATCAGAGCAATGAAAGAGTAATTTGGTGGGTTATCCCGGGTTATAATTTTGAAAATGAAGGAGAATTTATCGTGCAGGGAATTGATTTTCAGGAAGACAAGTGGCATGAGGAATGCGGCGTTTTTGGCATTTATTCTCATCGTGACGACGTTGCTCTGAATACTTACTGGGGCTTGTTCGCGCTGCAGCATCGCGGTCAGGAAAGCACTGGTATTGCTGTTACAGATGGCAGCAGTATGCAGATCAAAAAAGGAATGGGGTTGGTTCCCGACGTTTTCAAAGACGGAGTTGGTGAACTTTGCGGTCACATCGCCGTCGGTCATGTTCGTTATTCAACAACTGGTGCGAGCATGCCTTTCAATATCCAGCCGTTAAAGGTTTATTTTGATGGCGGCAATCTTGCTTTGTCGCACAACGGTAATCTGACTAATGCCTGCGAGCTGCGTATGAAGCTTGCCAAAGATGGCGTAGTCTTCCAAACTACAGTTGACAGCGAAGTTGTGCTCAGCCTTATTGCCAGATCCCGTAAGGAAAAGATAGAAGATCGTGTGGCAGAGGCTGCTAATGAAGTAAAAGGCGCTTTTGCCTTTGCAATCATGACGGATGACAAATTAATCGCGATGCGCGATCCGTTTGGTTTCAGGCCGCTTTGTCTTGGCAGACTGGAACATGGCTGGGTAGTTGCTTCTGAGTCTTGTGCACTTGATTTGGTTGGTGCGGAATTCATTCGTGATATAGCACCAGGTGAAATGATCATCATTGAAGATGATGACGCTGAACCAAGAAGCATGATGTATGCAGTTGATATGCCTGCTAAACCTGCGCACTGCGTATTTGAATATGTTTATTTTGCCCGTACCGACAGCGTGATTGATAAACAGAGCGTTTACGAAGCACGTCTCAATATGGGGCGTGAACTTGCCAGAGAGACTAAGAACATTAAAGCCGATATTGTTATCTCAGTACCGGACTCAGGAACAGCAGCGGCTATTGGTTACGGTCTGGAAGCCGGCATCCCGTTTGTTGAGGGTCTGACCAAAAATCGTTACGTTGGCCGTACTTTTATTCAACCGACTCAGAAACAAAGACAAAATGCTGTCCGCTTGAAATTGAACGTAGTTGCTCCTCTTGTCAAAGGTAAATCTGTTGTCATGGTTGATGACTCTATTGTACGTGGAACAACGAGCGGTAAAATCGTTAAGCTTTTGAAAGACGGTGGTGCGAAAGAAGTGCATGTCTGCATAAGTTCACCACCTGTAACAGATCCTTGTTATTATGGTATAGATACTTCGGTAAGAAAAGAGCTTATCGCTTCAACTCATACAGAAGATGAAATCTGCAAATATATAGGCGCGGATTCGCTTCATTATATTTCCAAAGAAGGCTTGAAGAGAGCATTTAATTCACTTGATTCGGACGGCATGTGCTATGCCTGCTTTGATGCCGGCTATCCGGATAATGCGGAAAATGTTGTACGCCAAGGTTCGAAATACTTGTTTGAAAACAATAAATAGGAGGCTGGGATGATGACTGATAAAGAAAAGAAGGAAATTACATACCTTGATGCAGGGGTAGATATTGATGCTGCAGCTAGAGC
>CAYRVN010000182.1:0-2097 GCA_964427675.1 uncultured Acidaminococcales bacterium | reverse complement strand
CGTTTATGCATACTCATGCCATTTGTTACTACGCCGCCGCTTTCAGAGGCAGCAGCCACAACTAAGCCCCCGGGACACATGCAGAAGGAATAAGCTGTACGGCCGTTTTCCTTATTGTGATAGACAAGTGCGTAATCTGCCGCACCTAATTTTGGATGACCGGCAAATTCACCATATTGAGCCCTGTCAATCAGTTCCTGCGGATGTTCTATTCTCACACCGATGGCAAAATGTTTAGCCTCTAGTGCAATCTTCCGCTGTGCCAGCATGGCATAGGTATCTCTGGCGCTATGGCCGCAAGCCAGTACAACCGCATTGCTCAATATTTTTTCATTATTTTGTAACACCACTCCGGAAATTGCTTCATCCTTTGTCAGAAAATCAACGACCTGCTGGCCGTAGCATACTTCGCCGCCTAGTTCCCTGATTTTTCTGGTAAGGCCGGTAACCATTATCCTGAGTTTATCCGTGCCAACATGTGGCTTTTGCTCGGAAAGAATTTCCTCAGGCGCACCAGACTCTACAAAAATTGCCAGAATATCATTCATCACAGGATCATTGACACGCGTCGTTAATTTGCCATCAGAAAAGGTGCCTGCGCCGCCCTCACCGAATTGTACATTGCTCTCCGGATCAAATTCTCCTGTCAGCCAAAAACGCTGCACATCAGCAAGGCGCTGTGCTACCGCTTTACCACGTTCAAGAAGAAGCGGGCGATAGCCATGTTTTGCCAGTATAAAGGCAGTTAAGAGTCCAGCCGGTCCCGCACCAATGACAATTGGCCGCTCGCAAAGCTGTTCACTTCCATATTCTACCGACTGTATTTTCTCCTCTTGCCACGGCAAAACATTACTATCCTGCAGAAGCTGTCGCATTTTCTTTTCATCGCAGTCAATGTCCAAAAGCAAATGGTAAACAAGACATATATTGTTTTTACGGCGGGCATCAACTGCCCGCCGTAAAATTGTCGTTTTAACTATATTTTGTTTTCTGATTCCTAGCTTTTTCGCCGCTAAGTCGTTAAGCGGCGCATCATTCAGCAGGGATACTCTCAAATTATTTAAGCGCAATTGCATATATTTACTCCGTTATCTTGGTTTTTCCAGTTGAATCTTAACCAAAACGCTATGGGTTTCAGCAAGAACTTTATCCGGCAGATTAAGCGGCATCTGCATTTCAACATCATCTTCAATGTTGTCCAACAAGATTGGCGCCGTCTTAATTTCTGTTATCCCGGCCAGAATTCCAGGATCAGCCGTTAATTTCACTTTTTCAGGTACTGTTTTCACAACACTAATAGTATAGCCCTTTTTAAGGACTCCGCTCATGACAGGTTTAACCGGTAATTCAACTGTTGCCAACTGTTTCAGCATCAGTGCTTTGACTTGCACTTTGTTTGGCTGCACATTCAGATCGTACATTTCGCTGCCATCAATAGCTATAGGCGTCAAATTGGCATAGTCTTCAAAATTCTTTTCTTTGCCGGTAATATCTACCAAAGCAATGACCTTGAATGCATTGGCCAAGCGGTTGCTGGCACCTGATACAGTTACTTTTACCGGATCTAATTCCAGCTTGCCAACGGTAACACCTGAACCAGGGATACCCATGATACGTGCTTCAACATCCATTGTTCGTTCGCTGATTGTATCAAGGTCAAGAAGAACCGTTTTTGGACTTACTTCGATTATATCACCAACCGTCGACTTGGCCATAATATCAAACCCATGACGTCCCTTGGTAGCATTAGAGAAATCAATATAGGCAAGTATATCTTTTTCCCTCGCGCTTGAAATTACCGTCCTTGTACCTTTTATTTTGACGGTTATCGTTTCAGGCATATTATTAACCACCATGTTTTCAGCCAGATTCGTCTTGGACAGCGGCACAGTAAAAGAACGCTCTGTAACCGGATTCTGTTCGTTCATGACATAAAGCCACAAAGCGCAGGCAGTTAAAAAAGCAAAGATACGCACAACCCATTTGTTCCGCTGCTCGCTTTCTCTCATAACTTTTTCCTCCAACCTTTGAGCTTTTCTAATAAATCATCCTTCCATCCCAAAAGCGGTTGGCTCATTCCTGGCCGCAAAAGATCCT
>CAYRVN010000181.1:0-2180 GCA_964427675.1 uncultured Acidaminococcales bacterium | reverse complement strand
GAATATGGTGCTTCCAAAAGGGCTAATATTCTTATCGACGAAAAAGGCAATGTAAGTTGGGCAAAAAAATACGAGATTCGTATGTTGCCAGACGTAGAGGAAGTTATAGCCCAATTGTAGAAGTCAATCAAACACCGAGGTTTATAACCTCGGTGTTTTTTATATAAGTGCAGATGAACGTTGAATTTTCTACCTTTTTATGGGAGAGTATATTATAATTAGAAATGATTGTTGAGCGTTGATGAAGGTCTTGGTGGAGCGACTATGAAAAAAATGATTTATTTGTTTTTAAGTTTATCTGTTATGGTTTTTATTTTTGGCAATTCTATGATGGATGCCGTTGATTCTAACAGTGAAAGTAAATTTCTTACAGCTTTTGTGCAGTATATTTTGAATTTGTTGGGTTTTCAGGTTCCACTTGCTGAACTTCATCATGTAATCAGAAAATGTGCTCATTTCACGGAATTCGCGCTGCAATCATTTTTTGTGGCAAAGACTTTAGCCGCATTTCGGGTGCGTCGCCAGACGTGGTTGGCTTATGCTTTGCTGATTGGCTTACTGACGGCAGTAGTTGATGAGAACATCCAGCTTTACAGCATTGGCCGTTCAGGCCAGGTGACAGACATTTTATTGGATTTCAGCGGAACAGTAGCAGGCATAATTATGGCAATGCTTACTGCTGATAAAAGAAGATGAAGAATAATTAAATAAAGCAGCAAATATTATGGTAGGAGGTAAAGGAACATGGCAGAAGATATAAAAAAAGAACAGAAGGAAATGGGTGAAGAGGAATTTTTGAATGTGGCCGCTTCAGTCAGGGAAAAAATCAAATGCTCCCCAGAACTAAAACAAGATGGCAAAAGCGCTGCGCTGGAAGTTCTTGACGCCATTATCAGATCAGTTAAAGCGCACGGTGTAAAGCAGCATGGTCTTACTAAGAAAAAGAAACAGATAGCACTCACAGTCTTCGAAAAGATGTCCAAAGCTGCAGACAATACAGAAGAAGAAAAAGCAGTTTTTAATTCTTTGGTCTTCATTACATTCCAAGGCATTATGCAGGCAAAATAAAGCTAGCTGCTTCGAGGGGGGGCTGGAGTTTTGCAAATTACAGAGAAACTATATGAAAGTGATTCATTATTAAAAAAATGCCAAGCTAAAGTCTTGGCGTGTAATAAAAAGGATAAAGCGTATGAAATTCTTCTCGATAGAACTGTGATTTTCCCGGAAGGCGGCGGTCAACCCAGCGATAAAGGCTGGATTAATGATGTCAGCGTAACCCAGGCAGCAGAAAAGGATGGACGGGTTTTTCATTATTGTCAGGAAGCATTAGATGTAGGCAGTGAAGTTCAGGTTAAATTAGACTGGGATGTGCGACTTGATCACATGCAGCAGCATTGTGGCGAGCATATGCTTTCTTACGCTTTCTGGAGGCTTTTTGGCGCAAACAATGTTGGGTTTCACATGAATGAGCGCTCAGTATTCATTGACCTTGACAAAGAAGTCAGCCACGAGGAAGTGATTCAGGCTGAAGATTTTGTCAATGCTGAAATCTGGGAGAATAGACCAATTACGGTCAGCTTTAGCAAGTCGGAAGATTTAACAGACAGAGAAATGCGGAAAAAGAATGAGAATATCAAAGGGATTTTGCGCGTTGTTTCCGTTGAAAACGGTGATAGCTGCACATGCTGCGGCACACATCCGCCAGCTACAGGAATGGTTGGGGCTATTAAAGTCATTGGCCTTGAAAGACACCGCGGAGGCATGCGTGTTGAGTTTGTCTGCGGCAGGCGTGCGTTGCTGGATGCGCGTCTGAAACATGATGCGATTGCAGAGACAAATGCGTTGCTTTCGGTTAAACCTGAGGAAGTGCCTGCGGCAGTCAGAAAAATACGAGAGGATCTCGCCGATATCTTGACCAGGCTTAAAAACAGAACGGTTGAGCTCTACGAGTCGCGTAAAGAAAAGATCATGGCAGAAGCCTTGGTGGATAGCGAAGGCAGAAGCTTTGTATGGATTGAGGAAAAAGAGTGCACTGCCAAGGAAGCGAAACTCTTTGCACAAGTCCTTACGGCTGAAAAGAAGGTTACGGCTGGTATTTTTTATCGTGTCGCAGAAAGACTCAACTATGTATTTATGAGCAGTGCAGACGGATTAGATTGCAAATTGCTTTGCCAGAAAGT
>CAYRVN010000180.1:0-2188 GCA_964427675.1 uncultured Acidaminococcales bacterium | reverse complement strand
CATACTTCAGCTGCTGCGTTAACATCTAATTCAACATAGGACTTCAGCACTTTTTTAACCATATCCTGCACCATTTGTGCCGCAATTGGTATGTCCACCAAAGGTTTAATCAGAGGATCCTGTCCTATACGATTGGCAATTTTGGCTATTTTCTTGGCATGGTCGCCAATGCGTTCCAGATCGGTCGTCATCTTCATCGCCGTGGAAAGAATTCTCAAGTCTTTAGCAATCGGCTGCTGCAGTGCAATGAGTTCAACCGTTTTATCTTCAATAAGTACCTGCATTTCATCTATTTTGTCATCACCGGCAATTACTGAATCAGCCAATTCCTTGTTTTTTGTTTTAAGGGCTTCAACCGCATCGGCTAAAGCTTGTGTAACGAGCTGGCCCATTGTCATCAGGTCATTTTGTATCAACGCCAGTTCTTTTGTAAAAGTGCCGCGAACATCTGCCATATCATCCAAACCTCCCTGTAATATAATCCTCCGTCTTTTGATTGCTTGGTCGCGTAAACATCGTGCCCGTAGCCTGGCACTCCACCATCTCACCCATAAGAAAGAAAGCCGTGTAATCAGAAGATCTGGCGGCTTGCTGCATGTTATGTGTAACCATCACTATGCTATATTTTTCTTTAAGTTCTACAAGAAGTTCTTCTATTTTCATTGTTGAAATAGGGTCAAGAGCTGAACAAGGTTCGTCCATCAATAAAATCTCAGGTTCTACTGCCAAGAGCCTCGCAATGCAAAGTCTTTGCTGCTGACCGCCAGATAAACCCATAGCAGATGTATTGAGCCTGTCTTTCACCTCGTCCCATAAAGCTGCCCCCCGTAGACTCTTTTCAACTAACTCATCAAGGACTGCTTTTTGCTTCTGTCCATGAATACGAGGCCCGTAAGCTATATTATCGTAAATACTCATGGGAAAGGGATTAGGTCTTTGAAATACCATGCCGACACGTTTGCGCAGATCAACCACATCTGTTCCAGGCGCATAAATATCCTGACCTTCTATGATGACTTCGCCGGTAATGCGCACACCTTCAATCAAGTCGTTCATGCGGTTCAAGGTACGCAAAAAAGTGGATTTGCCACAACCCGAAGGCCCAATAAAGGCTACTACCTTATTTTTATACATATCCAGTGAAATATTTTTAAGTGCTTGATGTTCGCCATAATACAGGCACAGATTTTTTACAGTTATAACTTTCTCAAGTTCCATATTTTCCTCCCTTTCTGCTGCCTGTCAATCGTATCAAACTATTGTTATCGGCATATTACTGGAATGTTAATTTTTTGTTAAATTTTTATTTTGCCAACCTATAACCGACACCACGAACTGTTTCGATAGCCTCTGCCATTTCCGGAACCCGCTCCAACTTAGCACGCAAGTGTCTTACATGCACATCAACTGTCCTGGTATCACCGAAATATTCATAGCCCCAGATTTTTTCCAGAAGCTGCTCCCTGCTAAAGACCTTACCGGCGTTTTCCGCCAACAACTTCAACATCTCGTATTCTTTTGGTGTAAGTTCAAGTTTCTCGTTATCAAGCCACGCTTCATATTGGCTGAAATTCATACGCAGCCTGCCTATTACCAGTTCTTCACCTACGCCAGCAACTGTGTTGGATCTGCGTAAGACAGCCTTGATTCGAGCCGCCAGTTCTCTCTGGCTAAAAGGTTTGGTTAAATAATCGTCAGCACCCAGCTCCAGTCCAATGATGCGATCAATTTCATCACTCTTGGCAGTTAGCATTATAATAGGAAGCGCAGCAGTTCTCGGGTTTCTTTTCAGTATCCTACAAACCTCAAGACCGTCAAGCACAGGAAGCATTAAATCCAATATTACAATATCAGGCGTAGCGCTCTGAGCTAAATCAACAGCCTTTTGACCATCGGCAGCTTCTATTACGTCATAACCGGCTTTTTCCAGATTAAACCTTACTAACATTCTGATATTATCTTCATCATCTACAAGCAATACCTTCTGCTTTATTTTAATCACCTCTGAATTTTTATGTTCTAAAGTTGATAGTTCGCCACTTTTTTTTTCTTTCCTGCTTATTTTAAGATACACGTTTTGCACAGCTAATGTTCACTCAGAGCTTACATTTTTACACACCAAAGCTTGTGTTGTCAGTTTATTGAAAGCATTTGAGTATAAATGTAATATATTGAATACAAAATGTGA
>CAYRVN010000179.1:0-2195 GCA_964427675.1 uncultured Acidaminococcales bacterium | reverse complement strand
GGGCTGCAAAAACACAATTATCGCCGATTTTGATATGACCTACGCTGCCGACCTGACCAGCGAATGTGACATTATTTCCAGCAGTTATACTTCCTGATAAGCCAACCTGTGCAACAACCAGACAGTTTTCACCCAGGACGTCATTATGGCCAAGATGCACAAGATTATCAATCTTGGTGCCGGCCCCAACAATTGTGCTGCCTGCCGTTGCTCTGTCAATACAAGTGTTATTGCCTATTTCAACATCATCACCGAGAACAACATTGCCAACCTGAAGAACTTTACTGTGTTTGCCTTGCTCAGTGATGTAACCAAAACCGTCGCCGCCAATGACAGCACCGGATTGGATAATTACACGGTTACCGAGTTCGCAGCCTTCACGAATCGTAACATTAGGATATATCTTGCAGTCCTGACCTATTTTGGCCTGTTTGCCAATA
Source organism: uncultured Acidaminococcales bacterium (assembly GCA_964427675.1). Taxonomy (GTDB): domain Bacteria; phylum Bacillota; class Negativicutes; order Acidaminococcales; family Acidaminococcaceae; genus RZYP01. The sequence goes on along the minus strand of CAYRVN010000179.1, from coordinate 1,755 downwards.
TAGGCATGAGGATAGATTACTGTATTATCTCCTATGACAGCTTCACTGTCGATAACCGCAAAAGGCAAGACAGCAACGTTCGCGCCTATCTGTGCTGTTGGTGCGATAGCAGCCAGAGGACTGATTACGCGTTCGACATCTTCCGGGCGTCTGAATAAATCAAGTAAGCGAGCAAAAGCCATACGGGGATTAGCTACACGGATTACAGGTTTAGCGCTAAAAGGCGCGTCAAGCGGCAAAACAAGGGCACCTGCCCCAGAAGCCGCTGCAGCTTCAATGTGCGGAGGCACAGCAAACGAAATATCAGAAGCTGTCGCTTCTTCCAGTCCATTGACCCCTTTAATAACCATTTGCGGCGAAGTTGTTTCCAGTTTTCCCTCGAGAAAAACTGCTAATTCTTCTAGTGTTTTTTCCATGTAATAATCCTCCCGATTGCGAAGTTAACTGCACAGGATTGAAAACGAACACCTAAGAAATATTTCTTAGGTCTGCGCTTGCAATCCCTGTCAATTTAAGTAAAGAAGGGCGGACGCATAAGCCCGCCCTACAACAACACAGCTTATTTCATGTTTTTGAGAACATCATCAGTAACATCGACGCCACCTTGCGGTACGGCATCTTTAATAAGAATTGCTCCCAGTTTTTTATCCTTTGCGACTTGGTCCAGTGCATTGGTAAAGCTTGTTTTCAATTTATTCTGAGCTTCAGACTGCACCAATTGCATTTCCGCGGATTTCTCCTGCATGATTTTTTGAGTTTCTTCAGCTGATTTTCCTTCGGAAGCTTTCATCATTTCATCTTGAGCAGTTTTAGCTTTAGTCATGATATCGTCTCTAATATCTTTGTAAACCGTGCTTTCTGCTTCAATCCTCTGCATGTCTACTACACCAAAAGCAGTATTGCGGCCACCGCAGCCGAGAGCGGTAAGTGCAAATAACAACATCAACACAACAACCAAATATTTTTTCATTAATTATTCCCTCTTTACTCTTGTCTATTTTTTTATTTTTTTAAGCTCTGTGCAAACTTTTTCTGTCAAATCGACGGCCGTCAAATTAACCAGCGGTTTTTTAACTACCAGTATATCCTTCCTGCCATTCAAAACTTTGAGCAAAGCGCTTTGCACATCAGCATCGATTTCTTTGCGCAGATGCTCGTAATTCTTTTGTTTTATTTCTACTTGTTTGTCCAAAGACTCCATGAGTTTGGCTAATTCTTTCGGTCCTTGTCCAAGCTTTTCTTCATCTGTTTTCGCCATAGTAAGCTGCTCACCGGACATTGCTGTTTTTAGTTCAGCAGCATAAGCACGCATATTCTCGAGGCTTACATCTTTCTTGGCCGCAAGCCTTTCACTGATTATTGACTGACGTTTTTTTTCAATCATTGCAAGTTCGCTATACTGCTTGTTCAGCAGCACAGCCAAATCCTGCTCTAATGCAGCCCTCTCTTCTGGCGATAACTTGACATTCTCCAGCTTCAACCGCAAATTCAGAATAGGCAATTGGTAAGCTTCAAGTACCTTCGCCTGATCAGGTGCCACTATTTCATCCGCCGCTTGACTGGCGTCTTTTGCTTCTGAAGCAAGTTTGGCGCGTTCCTGGGCTTCCTTTTCTGCCAGCCTTGTTGCATAGTCAGCAGCAAGAAAACTTTGTTTGCCGCTTTGCTTGATTTCAACCAGTTTATTCAGTAACAATATCTGCCGCTTGCCCTGCTCGGCCTGTTCATTGCGAAACTTAACTGCTGCTTCGAAATCGG
>CAYRVN010000178.1:0-2219 GCA_964427675.1 uncultured Acidaminococcales bacterium | reverse complement strand
CGCCGGCAGCAAAGGCCAGTCTTTCATACTGTCTTTGAAATTCTATGCCCGCTAACGGGCCACTGCCAAAATCAGTGCCGCCTACATTAACGACCAACGCACTGTTAGCTATACCGGAATTGCGTTTATGCATGCTCATGCCATTTGTTACTACGCCGCCGCTTTCAGAAGCTGCCGCCACAACCAGGCCGCCAGGACACATACAGAAGGAATAAGCTGTACGCGCGTTTTCTTTATTGTGATAGACAAGTGCGTAATCAGCCGCACCTAATTTGGGATGACCTGCAAATTCACCATATTGGACCTTGTCAATCAGTTCCTGAGGATGTTCTATTCTCACACCGATGGCAAAAGGTTTGGACTCTAGTGCAATCTTACGCTGTGCCAGCATGGCATAGGTATCTCTCGCGCTATGGCCGCAAGCAAGTACAACTGCATTGCTCAATATTTTTTCATTATTTTGTAATACCACTCCAGAAATTGCTTCCTCTGTTGTCAGAAAATCAACGACTTGCTGTCCATAGCGTACTTCGCCGCCGAGTTCCCTGATTTTTCTGGTAAGGCCTGTAACCATTATCCTCAGTTTATCTGTGCCAACATGTGGCTTTTGCTCTGAAAGAATTTCCTCAGGAGCTCCAGCTTCAACAAAAATTCCCAGGATATCATTCATCACAGGGTCATTGACACGCGTAGTTAATTTACCATCAGAGAAGGTTCCTGCGCCACCCTCACCGAATTGCACATTGCTCTCCGGATCAAACTCTCCTGTCAGCCAGAAGCGCTGCACATCATTAAGACGTTGTGCTACGGCTTTACCGCGTTCAAGAAGAAGTGGACGGTAGCCGTGCTTTGCCAGTATAAAAGCAGTTAAGAGTCCAGCCGGGCCCGCACCAATAACAATTGGCCGCTCGCAAAGCTGTTCACTGCCATATTCTACCTGCTCTATTTTCTCCTCTTGCCACGGCACAACGTTACTATCCTGCAGAAGCTGTCGCATCTTCTTCGCATCACAGTCAAGTTGCAAAAGCAAATGATAAACAAGACATATATTGTTTTTACGGCGGGCATCAACTGCCCGCCGTAAGATTGTCGTTTTAATTATATTTTGTTTTCTGATTCCCAGCTTTTTCGCCGCTAAGTCGTTAAGCGGCGCATCATTCAGCAGGGATACTCTCAAATTATTTAAGCGCAATTGCATATATTTACTCCGTTATCTTGGTTTTTCCAGTTGTATCTTCACCAAAACGCTGTGGGTTTCAGCAAGAACTTTATCCGGCAGGTTAAGCGGCATCTGCATTTCAACATCATCTTCGATGTTATCTAAAAGGATCGGTGCCGTCTTGATTTCCGTTATACCTGCAAGAACTCCAGGATCAGCCGTTAATTTTACTTTTTCAGGTACTGTTTTCACAACACTTATTGTATAGCCCTTTTTCAAAACTCCGCTCATAACAGGTTTAACCGGCAGTTCAACTGTTGCCAGCTGCTTTAGCATCAGCGCTTTGACCTGCACTTTATTTGGCTGCACATTCAGATCATACATTTCGCTGCCATCAATAGCAACAGGTGTCAAGTTGGCATAGTCCTCAAAATTCTTTTCTTTGCCCGTGATATCCACAAGAGCAATAACCTTGAAAGCATTTGCCAGGCGGTTGCTGGCGCCCGACACTGTTACCTTTATCGGATCAATTTCCAGTTTACCGACAGTAACACCTGAACCCGGTATGCCCATGATACGTGCTTCAACATCCATTGTACGCTCGCTGATGGTATCGATGTCAAGGAGAACGGTTTTAGGACTTACTTCGATAATATCACCAACCGTCGACTTAGCCATAATATCAAACCCATGACGTCCCTTCGTAGCATTAGAGAAGTCTATATAGGCAAGTATATCTTTTTCCCTTGCGCTGGAAATTACCGTCCTTGTCCCCTTGATTTTGACGATTATCGTTTCCGGCATATTATTAACTACCATATTCCCCGCCAAATTTGTTTTAGCCAATGGTACAGTAAATGAGCGTTCTATAACAGGATTCTGTTCATTCATGACATAAAGCCACAAAGCGCAGGCAGTCAAAAAAGCAAAGATACGTACAACCCATTTGTTCCGTTGCTCGCTTTCTCTCATAACTTCTTCCTCCAACCTTTGAGCTTTTCTAACAAATCATCCTTCCATCCCAAAAGCGGTTGGCTCATTCCTGGCCGCAAAAGATCCT
>CAYRVN010000177.1:0-2292 GCA_964427675.1 uncultured Acidaminococcales bacterium | reverse complement strand
GCACAGTATTGGACGCAGAATCATTACTGCTTGTAGGCAGTACGCTAGCGGCAATCAGGCAAATGAAGACATTTTTGCAGGGAGAAAATGAAATGGCGCCAAACCTTGCAGAATATGCAAGTGGGATGCAAAGTTTTATGAAATTGGAAAAGCAGCTTGAGAGCGCAATTTCAGAGAAGGGTGAAATAAAAGATTCTGCTTCAACAAAATTAAATGGCCTCAGAACTGCTATTGTGATAGCTAAGAATAGAGTAAAAGAGAAACTTGACAGCATTCTGCATTCTCCTGAATATCAGAAATATTTTCAGGAACAGTTGGTTACGATGCGTGGTGACAGATATGTTATTCCAATTAAACAAGAGTATAAGTTTAATTTTCCCGGCGTTGTTCACGACCAATCCGGCAGCGGTGCCACCCTATTCATTGAACCTATGGCAGTCGTTAACCTTAACAATGATATTAAAAAATATATTTCTCAGGAAAAAGAGGAAGTGGAACGCATTCTGAGACAATTGTCAGGTCTAGTGGGAGCAGAAGCCAATGAGATCGGGAATTCTCTTGGCATTTTCACAGACCTGGATGTTATTTGCGCAAAAGCTTATTTGGCTCAGGAACAAAGGGCCGTGCGTCCGATGATGCTGGTAAATGGCTACGTTGAAATACTGCAGGGGCGCCATCCGTTATTGCAGCAGGAGAACGTTGTACCTTTGGACATAAAACTGGGAGAGAAATTTAATACCTTATTGATTACAGGCCCAAACACAGGCGGTAAAACTGTAGCTTTGAAAACTGTAGGACTTTTTGCTCTGATGGCACAAGCTGGATTGTTTGTACCTGCACGTTTAGCAAAACTACCGGTGTTCAGAGCAATATATGCGGATATAGGTGATGAACAAAGCATAGAACAGAGTCTTAGCACTTTTTCTGGACATTTGCGTAATATTGTTGAAATCTTAGCAGAGGTCAAGGAAAAGGATCTCGTTTTGATTGATGAAATTTGTGCTGGAACAGATCCTAATGAGGGTGCTGCCTTAGCCATGTCTATTTTGTCGCATTTGCACAAAAAAGGTGTTTTCACAATAATTACCACACATTATAGTGAACTTAAGACCTTTGCTTTTGAACACGTCGGTATGGAGAATGCCAGCGTAGAATTTGACCCGGTTTCATTAAGGCCGACGTATCGTTTGCTGATGGGAGTTCCAGGCAGCAGTAATGCTTTTTATATAAGCAAGAGGCTTGGCTTATCGCAGGAAATTATAGATAACGCCGGTGAAATGCTTACTCAGGAACATTTACACATGGAAGATGTTCTGCAAAATCTTGAGGGCGAACGGCGTCAATATGAAATGCAAAATAAAGAAATAGAAGCTTTGAGAATTGAAAGCGAGAAAATCAAGCAGGAATTATTGCATAAAAAGACAGAGCTTGATAAACGACGGAATGAATTGTTGCGCAAGGCAAGAGAAGAAGCTGATGAAGTATACAGGAAGTCACGCAGGGAAGCTGAAGAAATCATGAAAGAACTGCGAGCAATGAAAAAAGAATTTGACGTTGAAAAAATGAATACATTGGCAGAGGAAGCAAGAAAGAAATTAGCGAAGTCTTATGATTTTGCAAATGCGCCGGCACCAGAGGGTAAACAGCTTTCAAAAGATATTGCAAAACCTGGCCAGATAGTTTACTTATTATCTATAGCACAGAATGGCACAATTGTCGAAGTCAGCGGCGATCAAGTTGTTGTTCAAATTGGAGCCATGAAAACCAGCGTGCCGATGAAGAAGTGCTTATTAGTGCGTGAACCGAAAATTGAAGGAGTAAGCAAAGCCTCCAAAATGAGAAAAGGTTATACACATGACTTATTCGTAGCAAAAAATGAATCAGTTCCAGCAGAAATTGATGTCCGTGGTATGACTGTAGAAGAAGCAATACCTGTTATCGATAAAGTCATAGATGATGCAATGCTGGCTGGTGCTGAAAGAATAAGAATCATTCATGGCAAGGGTACGGGTATGCTAAGAGTGGGCCTTAACGGTTATCTTTCAGGACACAGAGCCGTTAAAAGCACAGAGGTAGCTCCTTCCAACGAAGGCGGAACCGGCGCTACAATAGTTTTCCTGACAAAATAAAAACCTGTATATGCAAAATACTCATATTGACCATAGTTTTAATAAATGTGATAATAATATAGTAATTGTGTATGCTTATCGAATAATGATGTTATTTTATTGGAGTATGGACTAGGAGGAAAAGAATGGCTATTCTGGTAAAAAAATTTGGCGGCAGTTCCGT
>CAYRVN010000176.1:0-2312 GCA_964427675.1 uncultured Acidaminococcales bacterium | reverse complement strand
TCATCATGGTCGGCAGGGAAGGCAGCGAAGCTTCCGTACGTTCTTATCTATACGATACCAATATCTGACAAATCTAAAATACAAAGCGTCTCAAGGGGACAGTCCCCTTGAGACGCTTTGTATTTGTAATCCGCTTTTTGTTAAACTTTCAATTGACACTTTATCCTATGCATAGTATAATTCAGAGTAAAATAGTATGATTAGTGCATTTTTAGAAAGAAGGTATGAAAATATGAATTTAAAGAAATTATTTCTTCCCATTGCTCTTATCGCAGCAGCTACTATAGCGCTAACAGGTTGTGGCAGCTCCAAACCGGTTGGTGATAAAGCAGCTGATTCCAAGAAAGAAATTAAAATCGGCGCCACCGCCGGTCCACATGCCGAAGTAGTAGAAGCCGTTGCGAAAGAAGCTCAAAAACAAGGTCTTAACGTCAAACTGGTTGAATTCACCGATTACATTACGCCGGATAAAGCTCTTGCCAGTGGCGACATTGAGCTAAACAGCTATCAACATAAACCATTTTTGGACAACTTTAATAAACAGAATAATTCTGACCTAGTACCTATCGGCAAAACAATCTTGATGCGCATGGGTGTTTACAGCGACAAAGTAAAAGATGTGAAAGACATTAAAGAAGGCGGCATCGTAGCAATTCCGAATGATCCTACCAATGGTGGCCGTGGCTTGGTACTGCTTGAAAAAGCCGGTCTGATCAAACTTAAAGACGGCGTCGGCTTCAAAGCAACTATAGCCGATATTGCTGAAAACCCCAAAAACCTGCAGTTCAAAGAACTTGAAGCAGCACAGTTGCCACGCAGTCTGGCTGATGTCGATGCCGCAGCTATTACTATGAACTATGTTATGAGTGCTGGCCTCGATGTTAAGAAGCAAGGCATCTTCCTTGAATCGAAGGATGAGCCTTTGGCAGTAATGGTCCTGGCAGCTCGCAATAAGGATAAGGATGATCAAACTTACAAGAAGATTGCCGATATCTTCCGTTCCGAAGCTGTCAAACAGTTTATTGCCGACAAATATAAAGGAACCATTGTTCCGGCAGAATAAAAACAAGATAAGAAAAAGGACGAATTCTAAGGAATTCGTCCTTTTTTTACAAAGTTTAACCAGTGATTAAAATATTAATTAATAGCTTAAATGGTCACAATACCACGAATGAGCGCTACGACAAGCATGCATAAGGAAAGACCGATCGCCGGCAAAAGAGCATAACGCTGCAAATCACCAAATTCTATTTTGTTCAAACCAACCAAGAGGTATGTGGAAGGAACCAGCGGGCTGAGAAGATGTGCGCCTTGACCAATCAAGGAAGCAATACCCATCATAGCGGTTGGTACACCGTAAGAATTCGCAGCTTGGTTTAAAACCGGCAATACGCCGAAATAGTAAGCATCGTTGGTCAGGAAGAATACGCCAGGCAAGCTGAGGAACGCAGAGATGAAGCCCATATGTGGTCCCATGCTGGCAGGAATTGCGTGAACTATTGCCTGCGCCATGACGTCAATCATCTTGGTTCCGGACATGATACCGGTGAAGATACCGGCAGCAAAAACCATGCCAACAACAGGGATGGCATTAGAACCGGAGGAAATAAGACGAGCAGATTGTTCCTTGCTCTTCGGATAGTTGACCATCAAAGCCAGAGCAGTACCAACCATGAAGATAATCGCGGACGGCACAACATCAGCCATCAGCGTTACAAACAACACAACAGTCAGAATCAGATTGAACCAGATAAGTTTAGGACGTGCCATTTCTTTTTCTTCCTCGGTTATGCTTGCTTCATACTGAGCGACAATGTGTTGTTCGTCCAAAGCAACCGTACCGATGCGTGCACGTTCTTTTTTGCCCAAATAGTATGAAAAAGCCCAAATATACAAGGCACCAACAACCATACCAGGAATCATCGGGTTAAAAAGTTCGCCGATTTCCAGATGCAAGGCTGCCATTACACGTGCGGTCGGGCCACCCCAAGGAATGATATTCAGAACTGAATTACACAAAATAACGATCGTCGGCAAAATAACCGGCTTGATACCTACCTTGCGATGAATAGTATAAAGGGCAGCTGTCGTGATCAAATAGGTAGTGGAGCCGTCACCATCAAAGGAAACGCCCGTCGCTAAAATAGCAGTACCTACACAGATTTTCAACGGGTCGCCTTTAACCCAGATCAGAACCTTTTTGACCAAAGGTGCAAACAGACCAGCTTCCAACATCAAACTGAAATAAATAATTGCAAAAAAGAGCATAACACCTGTCGGTGCAACTTGTTTAACCCCAGCCATAGCCATTT
>CAYRVN010000175.1:0-2327 GCA_964427675.1 uncultured Acidaminococcales bacterium | reverse complement strand
TTCATGAGAAAAAGCTTCCTTATAAATTCTTTTAGAGCGTAGGGCATCATAAACATCAGCTAGTGCCATTATACGAGCAGAAAGGGGAATTGCCTCCCCGGCAAGGCCTTCCATGTAACCGCTGCCGTTCCACTTTTCATGGTGATATCTTGCAATATCCATGCCCATTTTGATAAACTCGTTCTGCTCATGCTGCTGACCAACTTCTGCTAGTGTATTATATCCTATCACTACATGTGTTTTCATTTTAGCAAATTCTTCCTCAGTAAGTTTTGCTGGCTTCAACAGTATATTATCAGGGATGCCCACTTTACCTATGTCATGCAATGGCGCAGCTTTGTAAATGGTTTCTATAAATTTTTCATTCATCTGCTCTGCATAAGGCGAAACTGCTTTCGCTTTTTTCGAAAGGAACCTGCAAAAACTAGCAGTACGTTCAATGTGTGTTCCCGTGTCGTCGTCACGAGATTCAGCAAGCTTGACCAAAGCGTAGATAGTGGCCATTTGCGCCGCCGAGATTTCCTGCACTTTAGCTTCAACAAGTGCTTCTAGCTGCATATTATATTTTGCCAGTTCTTCCTCTACTTTCTTCATGGCTGTTATGTCTTGAATCGTTCCATAATAATGAAAAACTTGACCTTCACTATCAATTTCCGGGTTAAACCTGAGCTGGATCCATTTTATCCGCGCATCCCGCATAATCAGCCTGTAAGACATCGTCCAAGGTTTATCAATTGTAAACATCTCATCATGCATCAGTTTTACCTTTGCAAGATCATCTGGATGCACACAGGCAAAAAAAGTTTCAACGGAAGCCGGTTCCGTACGGTCGACTTCCAAAATGTCTCGCATGGAATCCGACCATATCAATTCGCCAGAATCGCGATAAAAATCCCAACGTCCAAGCATAGCAATGCTCTGCGCTTCAGATAGCATCTCCTGGCTGCGCGCCAGCTGCTTATTAAAATCTTCAATCCGTCTGGCAATAACAGCATAATCCATAATCAAACGCGTCAACAATTCTCTTTGAATGTTTTGGTCGATTGCTTTTGCAAAGTGCTCCAATGCATAAAGGGCCAAATCCTCATCCTTGCACGTCGCTATATTTCTTGTCAAAGCTCTATGCATAATTATCTTTTTATTCTTCATATTACTCACCAAAAATTAAATGCTCAATACCGACATTCTTCGTCATACTCAAATGCCGGATAATTGCTTTTACGTCTTCCTTATGAGCTATAATGCTGCCATGCTGCGGTGCGATGCGTTCAATATCTAATGCCGCAATGGTTTGCAAGGCAGATTTGGCTGCTAAATTGGAAGTCATCACTGTTTGGTGAAACTGCCTGATTCCTTTGACAGGGCACATTTCAAAACTCTTCGGACAAACATCTATATTTAAACACTCCCTGCACTCATCAGTGAGTTGCAGGAACAACTTCCATTGTTGATCAAAGCTGCCAAATATATCGCTTGAAAACAAAGTCTTGGTCTGCGTATCATATGTCACAAAACTACCTGGTTCGTGGCAATAGGGTGTAGGATAAAATTCAAGCCTTCTGCCACTCGCAAAATCAAAATGACTGTCCAAATTGCGAAAATCCAGCTTGGGTGTTTTTGACGAATAATAATGGATAAAAATATTATTTTCCTTATGGGAGATGATTCTAAGCTCATCGGTATTAATAATTGCTTCCAATTGTGGCAAACTGCCGCAAAGGTCTGGGTCATAATGCTGATATATTAGACGTGTAATTTGTGAAGGCTGCACACCGGTCCTGATAACCTTCAACATCACGGTACTAAAATCATCTCTGCCGCCTCCATCAATCAGGACGGCTTCATCTCCCTCAACTATAAGGTAGGGATTGCAATGCAAACCCGCGTTGCTGTCAGCATAGCCGACCCAATATATGCCATCAGCAATTTTAATTGATTCATTCTTTAAAGAAACATCATCATATGTGTGCATAAGATTCTCCCTTCCATTAAATTCTATCTTCAAAATATACGCTGTAACTTTTTTGTTAATGCTCTTTAAATTTGTATAAATTGACAAAATACTAGTATCGGCAATGTTACTGGTAACTTTTATTTTCGCCATTATTTTTTTTGTTCCTGCACAATTTTCATGTTTTTTTTCAATTGTCCACATTATCGGTTATTTAGACATAAAAATAGTGCCCAAGATGGTTTTCCCCTTGGGCACAAATTATAGAACTGCCATGCTATTTTTGCTCCACTAGCTCCAGCAGATAGCCATAGCCTTTTTCTGCCATTTCCTCTTTCGGTATGAACTGCAGCGAGGCGCTATTGATGCAGTAGCG
>CAYRVN010000174.1:0-2393 GCA_964427675.1 uncultured Acidaminococcales bacterium | reverse complement strand
AGGTCGCTAATGATTTGCCAAAGGATAGCAATCTTGTTATCAGAAACTGGCAGGAAGACCCTGCAGTTCTGGCAGAAAATCTTTTTACCTGGCTACGCGATTTTGACCACAAAAAAGTTAATGTAATTTTGGCACAGGGTGTTGCGGAAAGCGGCTTAGGACTGGCTTTGATGAACAGGCTGCGCAAAGCGGCAGGGAACAACATCCTGCTTGCAGATGGCCAAAAACTTTTCGTACAAAGTGGTACGCGTCCTGAATTTTTGTGATAAAATAGCATTATGGTTCGTCCTATGAATAATTATGTTGGGAGTGAAGCAGACATGAGAATCGCAATTGGCAGCGATCATGGCGGATTTCATTTGAAGGAGCACATCAAAAAGTATCTGCAAGCCAGAGATGTTGAAGTGCTTGATTTTGGTACTTTTACCGAGGAGTCGGTTGACTATCCTGATATTGCTGAAAAAGTGGGGCGGGCAGTAGCAGCAGGAGAACCTAAAAGAGGTATTCTGATTTGTGGTACAGGCATAGGTATTTCCATAGCTGCTAACAAAATTCACGGTATTCGTGCCGCACTTTGTGCTGATGTTTTTTCAGCATTGATGAGCCGTGAACATAATGACGCTAACATCCTCTGTCTTGGCGAACGCACTTTGGGTGTCGGACATGCCGAGATGATCGTCGATACCTGGCTGCATGGAGTATTCCAGGGAGGCCGTCACGCCTGCAGGACCGAGAAAATTACGAAATTAGATGAAGCAAGGTGATTGTGTTGCCTGTAGAAAAAATAAAGAAACAGGTCAAAACAGCAGCTGAAGAACTTATTGAGGCTGCCGCACCGAAACCGGGACAGGTTTTTGTCGTAGGCTGCAGTACGAGTGAAGTTTTAGGCAACAAAATCGGTACTGCCGGCTCGCTCGAAGTAGCACAGGCAATCTTTGATGCTTTGCGGGAAGTTACTTCCGCGCATGGCTTATACCTCGCCGTGCAGTGCTGTGAACATCTTAACCGTTCACTGGTAACCGAAGCTGCGGCAGCTGAAAAGTACTGCTGGGAAGAGGTAGCGGTAAGGCCTGTAGCACATGCAGGCGGTTCCTTGGCACAAGTAGCTTATGATACTTTTGACCAACCGATAGTAGTAGAAAAAATCACTGCCCATCTTGGGCTTGATATAGGGCAGACATTGATAGGTATGCATCTTAAACGTGTTGCTGTACCGGTACGTTTGTCGCAAAAAGAAATAGGCGCAGCTAATTTAACTGCAGCCAGGACCCGCCCGCCTTATGTAGGCGGCGAAAGGGCCGTATACTAATAATAGTTGAGGGGGATTTTGATGTATTTGGATAATCTGAAAGCTTCTGATCCGGCAATCTATGCTGCTATACAGGAAGAACTAGGCAGGCAGCGCAACAAAATTGAACTGATTGCATCTGAAAACTTTGTGACTACCGCAGTTATGGAAGCCATGGGCACAGTCCTGACTAACAAATATGCGGAAGGGTATCCCGGACACCGTTACTACGGTGGCTGCGAATACGTCGATAAAGTTGAAACTCTGGCTATTGAACGTGCCAAAGAGCTTTTTGGTGCTGAACATGCCAATGTACAACCTCATTCCGGCGCTAATGCCAACACCGCTGTTTATTTTGCCTTCCTGAAGCCAGGCGACACTATCATGGGTATGAATCTTTCTCATGGCGGTCATTTGACCCACGGCAGCCCTGTCAATATTTCCGGTACTTATTTCAACATTGTTCCTTACGGTGTAAATCCGGAAACCGAAACTATCGACTATGCTGAACTGGAAAAATTGGCAGAAGAACACAAACCAAAAATTATCGTAGGCGGCGCAAGCGCATACCCACGCGTGATTGATTTCGAAAGAATGGCTGAAATTGCTCACAAAGTCGGTGCCTTACTGATGATAGACATGGCGCATATCGCTGGTCTTGTTGCGGCAGGCCTGCATCCGAGCCCGGTGCCTTATGCTGATATTGCTACAACTACGACCCACAAAACTCTGCGTGGCCCCCGCGGCGGCTTGATTTTGTGCAAAGAAAAATATGCTAAAGCAATAGATAAGGCTATTTTCCCAGGAACCCAGGGTGGCCCTTTGATGCATGTGATAGCAGCAAAAGCTGTTGCTCTGTACGAAGCACTGCAACCTGATTTCAAAGTTTATCAACAAACTATCCTGGACAATTGCAAAGCTTTAGCAGAAGGGCTTCTTGCTGAAGGTTTCCGTCTTGTTTCCAACGGCACTGATAATCACTTACTGCTGGTTGACGTCCGCGGACAAGGCTTGACAGGTAAAGAGGCTGAACACCTGCTTGATGAGGCAGGCGTTACCTGCAATAAAAATACTATTCCGTTTGATCCGGCAAGTCCGTTTGTAA
>CAYRVN010000173.1:0-2439 GCA_964427675.1 uncultured Acidaminococcales bacterium | reverse complement strand
AATATTCCGGTATCATCGAAGAACACAATGCTGTAAGAACCAAAGCAGGTTTGTTTGATGTATCCCACATGGGAGAAATCTGGGCTGAGGGCAAGGGTGCTTATGCCTTCGTGCAAAATTTGATCACCAACGATTTAGCCGGCATGCAAGCAGGCCAAATTCGTTATACGCCGATGTGCTATCAAGATGGCGGCACAGTTGATGATTTGCTGGTGTACAAATATGGCGAAGAATTATATCTGCTTGTCGTCAATGCGGCCAATATCGAAAAAGATTGGAACTGGATGCAGGAAAATATTGATGGTTTTGATGTTGTCCTGACCAACAAATCTGATGAAACTGCACAGCTTGCACTGCAAGGGCCTGCGTCGGTTGCCATCCTTTCCAAATTGACCGATGCTCCTGTCAGCGATATACAATATTATCATTTTATGCCGGAAGTTATGGTTGCCGGCAAGAAAACCATGGTCTCCCGTACTGGTTACACCGGTGAAGATGGTTATGAAATTTACTGTGAACCGCATGATGCAGCAGAATTGTGGGAAGCAATCATGGCTGCGGGCAAAGAAGAGGGTATTTTGCCAACTGGTTTAGGCTGCCGTGATACTCTCCGTTTCGAAAGCTGCCTGCCTCTCTATGGTCATGAATTGTCAGCGGAAATTTCACCGCTCATGGCAGGTATTGGTTTCTTTGTAAAATTAGGTAAGGAAGCATTTAATGGCAAGGAAGCTTTGCAAGCACAAAAAGCTTCCGGCATGGCCAAGAAGGTAATGGGCGTTGAAGTCACCGGACGCGGTATCGCAAGAGCCGGCTATCCTGTTAAAGCTGATGGCAAGGTTATCGGATCTGTTACGACGGGCTCCCCAGCTCCAACCTTGGGCAAAAACATGGCTTTGGCTCTAATTGATGCTGCCTATGCCGAAATTGGCAGAGAAATTGCTGTAGAAGTGCGCGGCAAGGATATCAGTGCTGTTATTGTAGCAAAACCTTTTTATAAAAGAGGCTGAATAAAAAACTAGCAAACTTAAAAATTAAAGGAGAGATTGTTATGAAAATACCGGCAGAATTATTGTACTCTACAGACCATGAATGGGTGAAAGTTGAGAATGGCAAGGCGATTATCGGTATTACTGATTTTGCTCAGGACCAGCTCGGAGATGTTGTTTTCGTCGAAGTACCGGAAGCAGATACAGAAATCAATAGCGGCGACGGCTTGTCCACTATCGAATCAGTTAAAGCTGTTTCTGATGTCTACAGCCCGATTTCCGGTAAGGTAGTCGAAGCCAATGAAGAACTTTCCGATGCACCGCAATTAATTAATGAAGATCCTTATGGTAAAGGCTGGATTGCTGTCATCGAAATCGCTGATGAAAACGAATTAAAAGAACTGCTCGACGCACAAGCCTACAAAAAACTCTTGTCTGAGGAGGCTTAAACCAATGACTTGGAGCTATCTGCCTCATACTGCTGAGGACAGACAGGAGATGTTAGCGGCAATCGGTGTCCAAGACACCATGGATTTGTTTTGTGACATTCCGGAACAAATCAGGTTGCATCGCTCGTTGAATCTTCCTGGTCCCCTCAGCGAACCTGAACTGACTAAATATTTTCAGAAACTGGCGGCGGCCAATGCCAATCTGAAGGAATATGCCTGCTTTTTAGGTGCCGGAGCCTACGACCATTTTATTCCGAGCACGGTTGACCATGTTTTGCGTCGTTCTGAATTTTATACCGCTTATACACAGTATCAACCGGAGATTTCCCAAGGCTACCTGCAAGCTTTGTGGGAATACCAGAGCATGATTTGCGAGATTACCGGCATGCCTGTGGCTAATGCGTCCATGTATGACGGTGCGACTGCTATGGCCGAAGCCGCAATTCTTGCCTGCCACGCTACGAATCGCAAGGAAATTCTCGTGGCAAGAAGTGTACATCCTCATTACCGTGCTGTTTTGTGCACTTATGCCCGCGATTTTGATTTTGAGATCAAGGAAATTAATTTCGTCGACGGCGTTACTGCTGCTGACCAATTACAGGCACTTGCAAGTAAAGCAACTGCAGCTGTGATCGTGCAGAATCCGAATTTCTTCGGCAGTGTGGAAGATCTAGCGGCATTGATTGAGCTCACGCATGCTGTCGGTGCTCTCTTTGTAACCGTTGCTGATCCTATTGCGCTCGGCCTTCTTGAAGCTCCTGGCAAATTGGGTTCTGACATGGTTGTTGGTGAAGGACAGCCTCTTGGTCTTGCTATTTCCTTCGGTGGACCATATCTCGGTTTCTTTGCGGCAAGCAGCAAGTTGATGCGCAAACTGCCTGGCAGAATTGTGGGTCAGACTGTCGACAGAGATGGCAAACGTGGCTTTGTGCTGACGCTGCAAGCACGTGAGCAGCATATTCGTCGTGAAAAAGCTACTTCCAATATTTGTTCCAATGAAGCAC
>CAYRVN010000172.1:0-2439 GCA_964427675.1 uncultured Acidaminococcales bacterium | reverse complement strand
AATATTCCGGTATCATCGAAGAACACAATGCTGTAAGAACCAAAGCAGGTTTGTTCGATGTATCCCACATGGGAGAAATCTGGGCTGATGGAAAAGGTGCCTTTGCTTTTCTGCAAAATTTGGTGACCAATGATTTAGCTGGCATGCAAGCGGGCCAGATCCGTTATTCACCGATGTGCTATCAAGATGGCGGCACTGTTGACGATTTGCTGGTGTACAAATATGGCGAAGAATTATATCTGATTGTTGTCAACGCAGCCAATATTGAAAAAGATTGGAACTGGATGCAGGAAAATGCCGTTGGTTTTGAGGTTGTTCTGACCAATAAATCTGATGAAACTGCACAACTTGCTTTGCAAGGACCTGCGGCAGTTGCTATCCTTTCCAAATTGACTGATGCTCCTGTAAGCGAGATACAATACTATCATTTTCTGCCGGAAGTAATGGTTGCCGGTAAGAAAACCATGGTGTCCCGGACCGGTTACACTGGTGAAGATGGTTATGAAATTTACTGTGCGCCTGCTGATGCAGCAGAATTGTGGGAAGCAATCATGGCTGCCGGTAAAGACGAGGGAATTTTGCCAACAGGCTTGGGCTGCCGTGATACACTGCGTTTCGAAAGCTGCCTGCCTCTTTACGGTCACGAATTGTCCGCGGAAATTTCACCTCTCGCGGCTGGACTGGGCCGCTTTGTAAAACTGGACAAAGAGGCTTTCAATGGGCTGGAAGCTTTGCAAGCGCAGAAAGCTGCCGGTCTTCCTAAGAAAGTAATGGGCGTGGAAGTTACCGGACGCGGTATCGCAAGAGCCGGCTATCCTGTCAAAGCTGATGGCAAGGTTATCGGCTCTGTTACGACGGGTTCTCCTGCTCCAACCTTGGGGAAAAATATGGCTTTGGCTTTAATTGATGCTGCCTATGCCGAAATTGGCAGAGAAATTGCTGTAGAAGTGCGCGGCAAGGATATCAGTGCTGTTATTGTAGCAAAACCTTTTTATAAAAGAGGCTGAATAAAAAACTAGCAAACTTAAAAATTAAAGGAGAGATTGTTATGAAAATACCGGCAGAATTATTGTACTCTACAGACCATGAATGGGTGAAAGTTGAGAATGGCAAGGCGATTATCGGTATTACTGATTTTGCTCAGGACCAGCTCGGAGATGTTGTTTTCGTCGAAGTACCGGAAGCAGATACAGAAATCAATAGCGGCGACGGCTTGTCCACTATCGAATCAGTTAAAGCTGTTTCTGATGTCTACAGCCCGATTTCCGGTAAGGTAGTCGAAGCCAATGAAGAACTTTCCGATGCACCGCAATTAATTAATGAAGATCCTTATGGTAAAGGCTGGATTGCTGTCATCGAAATCGCTGATGAAAACGAATTAAAAGAACTGCTCGACGCACAAGCCTACAAAAAACTCTTGTCTGAGGAGGCTTAAACCAATGACTTGGAGCTATCTGCCTCATACTGCTGAGGACAGACAGGAGATGTTAGCGGCAATCGGTGTCCAAGACACCATGGATTTGTTTTGTGACATTCCGGAACAAATCAGGTTGCATCGCTCGTTGAATCTTCCTGGTCCCCTCAGCGAACCTGAACTGACTAAATATTTTCAGAAACTGGCGGCGGCCAATGCCAATCTGAAGGAATATGCCTGCTTTTTAGGTGCCGGAGCCTACGACCATTTTATTCCGAGCACGGTTGACCATGTTTTGCGTCGTTCTGAATTTTATACCGCTTATACACAGTATCAACCAGAGATTTCCCAGGGTTATCTGCAGGCTTTGTGGGAATACCAGAGCATGATTTGCGAGATTACCGGCATGCCTGTAGCTAATGCGTCCATGTATGACGGCGCAACGGCTATGGCCGAAGCGGCAATTCTTGCCTGCCATGCAACGAACCGCAAGGAAATCCTGGTAGCCAGAAGCGTACATCCTCATTATCGTGAGGCCTTGTGCACTTATGCCCGCGATTTTGATTTTGAGATCAAGGAAATTGATTTTATTGACGGCGTTACTGCTCCGGAAAAACTACAGGCACTTGCAAGTAAAGCAACGGCTGCTGTTATCGTGCAAAACCCGAATTTCTTCGGCAGTGTGGAAGATTTGTCGGCCTTGATTGAGCTCGCGCATGCTGTCGGCGCTCTCTTTGTAACTGTGGCCGATCCTATTGCGCTCGGCCTTCTCGAAGCGCCTGGTAAATTGGGTTCTGACATGGTTGTTGGTGAAGGACAGCCTCTCGGCCTCGCTATTTCTTTCGGCGGGCCATATCTCGGCTTCTTTGCTGCCAGCAGCAAGCTGATGCGCAAGCTGCCTGGCAGAATTGTGGGCCAGACTGTCGACAGGGACGGCAAACGTGGCTTTGTGCTGACGCTGCAAGCACGCGAGCAGCATATTCGTCGTGAAAAAGCTACTTCCAATATTTGTTCCAATGAAGCAC
>CAYRVN010000171.1:0-2520 GCA_964427675.1 uncultured Acidaminococcales bacterium | reverse complement strand
GCCTGAAACTTGGCTTGTTCTTGCGAAACCAAAAGTTTCTGTTTCTACTGCGTGGGCCTATCAAAATTTTAGAAATGAAAATATTACCAAAAGACCTGATATTGATGCTATGAAAACAGCAATCAAGAATTCTGACAAACAGAGCATTATTGACTGCATGGGTAATGTGCTGGAAAGTGTTACAGCCAAAACTCACCAGCAAATCGACACTATTAAGGAAGTAATGATGGCTAATGGCGCTGAAATCAGCCTGATGTCCGGCAGCGGACCTACGGTTTTTTGCTTTGTTGATTCTGAAGATCGCGGCGAGCATATCGCAGCAATTCTTAGAGAGAAGTTTGCTATTGATATAGAGTTGACGAAAACCTTGAGGAGGAATGAGTTATGAGTGGTCACTTAAGCCCCATTAAATTGGATAGTTACAAACCATTGCGTGAACTTGTCTGTGAAAAAATTCGCCAGGCTATTACTGTCGGTATTTTTAAACCAGGCGAGAGGTTAATGGAAATTCAGTTGGCCGAGGAGATGGGGGTAAGCAGGACACCGGTTCGCGAGGCCATCCGCAAATTGGAACTGGAAGGTTTCGTCGTCATGATTCCGCGCCGCGGTACTTATGTTGCAGATATTTCCATCAAGGACATTACTGAGGTTTATGAAATCAGGACCGCTCTGGATGTTTTGGCAGCAGGGCTTGCCGCAGAACGTATCAGCGATGAAGAACTCGAGGAAATGCAGCGTTTGCTTGTAGAGATAGGTCAGCATATTGAAGAAGGTAATATCGATAAAATTGTCGAAACAGATACCGCCTTCCATGATGTTCTTTATCAAGCAAGCCGCAATGAAAGACTTGTCAACATTATCAGCAACCTGCGGGAACAGATTACAACCCTACGTGGCCGTTCCATGCATTATCCAGGTCGTCTTATTAATACGTTGGAAGAGCATAGAGCAATAGTTGACAGTATGGCGCAGCGCGATGTGGAAAAAGCGCAGAAGGCTGTGCGCGACCATATGGAGAATGCAGAGCATACTTTGCTAAAAGCAATTGAAGAATCAAGAGAGATCTGAGATTTGGGAGGGCAACCTTACAAGATGTACGATGCCATAATTTTAGCAGGCGGCACCTGTCCCTGGTTAAAAAAACTGTCTGGTACGGAATATCGGGCGGTGGCCATGTTAGACGGGCAGCCGCTTGTTTCCTATATTATTGACGCCCTTCTTGCCTGTGATGCGATCGATAAGATAACTATTTCCGGCACGAAAAAGGAACTTGCCGCACTCAATCTGCCGTCTGGGGTAAAGATTGTTGAGGCCAGCGGAACCATGTTGGATAATACACTGGCTGCTATTAAGGCTACAGGCGCTACCAGACCAGTTTTATTTGTTACAGATGATGTACCGCTCTTGACAGCGCAAGCGGTTACTGATTTTTTACAAAAAGTTAAAGGTCAGCAAGCCGACGTTTTTTATCCTATTATTCCAAAAAGTGCATGCTTGCGTGATTTTCCTTCGGGCAAGAGAACATATGTTACTTTTAAGGATGGCATTTTCACAGGCGGTAACATTTTGTTGGTTAATCCTGAGATAGTGGCAAACTGCAAGGAAGTGGCTGAGCAAGTTTTTGCTAAAAGGAAATACCCCTGGAAGTTGTGCAGCTGGCTCGGGTGGTCCTTTGTCTTTAAATTCCTGCTGCATAGGCTGGAAGTAAAGGATGTGGAGACACGTGCTTCACAGTTACTAGGATTTCGAGGCAAGGCTGTGATAACTGAATTTGCCGAGATCGGCATGGATGTCGATAAAGAAGCCGATTGGCATTTGATAGAGACTTGCCTGTGTTCGGAAGCAGGCGGGCAAAAATAGAAGAGGTGTGTTGTAGTATGGGCAAAGTGAAACGAATAGAACGTGTGGCGGCCCTGACCAAGGAGTTAGTCGATCATCCTTATGAGCTGTATTCTTTTACTGATTTCTGCGAGAGGTTTGATGTGGCAAAATCCACTTTGAGCGAAGACGTGCAGGCGATTAAGAATGGTTTGGTAGCTTATGATCTTGGGACAATCGAGACTTTGGCAGGTGCGGCCGGTGGCGTCCGCTTTATTCCTTATCATTCCAGAGCATCGGATTCTGAATTTCTGAAAGCACTGGCTGAGAGAATGGCGGAACCGGAAAGAATCCTGCCGGGCGGCATGATTTATATGAATGATTTGCTGCTTTCACCAAAAATTCTAATGCGTCTTGGCGAAATAATGATGAATCGTAATAAGGGCTTGGCTCCTGAGTATATTATGACGGTGGAAACCAAAGGTATACCACTTGCTCTTTTTGTTGCCAGAGCATACAATGTGCCACTGGTTATGGCAAGAAGAGAGAGTCGGATAACCGAGGGATCGGCTGTCAGCATCAATTATGTCAGCGGCTCCACAAAACGTATTCAGACGATGTCTCTGCCAAAGAGAGCATTGCCGGCCGAAGCCAGAGTGCTGATCATAGATGATTTCATGAAAGCAGGCGGGACCGCCAAAG
>CAYRVN010000170.1:0-2562 GCA_964427675.1 uncultured Acidaminococcales bacterium | reverse complement strand
AGAAATGACTTGGCAACAATTCCTTACAGAGAATGTGTTGAAAGAGTGCTGGCATGATGGTCGCACTCCATTTAACTGTGGATTTAAATGCCGTAAGTGCGGAAATACGTTTACTACCAACCGCACCTTCGACAACCGCAACGACTTGATGGATTTGTATGAGGCGATTGAGAGGGACGGAAAGTGGGAAGATTTCTTTTGGGATTTTGCCTTCCAGCGTAAGCCAGAGAATTACGGACTAGGTGAGGCCGAAACTTCTGTTTGGCTCTTCTGCCTCGATGGTAAGGACTACGAAGCCCGATGCAAGATGGTTGCGGAGTTTTACGGATGGAAAGGAGAGAAATGAAAGTATTTTTGCCGGGAATGGGGATACTGGATTGCAAAAACCCAAAAACCTGCACTTGGAAAGAAGACGAAGATGGAAACTGGCAAACGAAGTGCGGAAAGACTTTTGTCACTAATTACGGTGGACCGAAAGATAATGGGTTTAAGTTCTGTTGTTTTTGCGGCAACAAACTAAGACAGATTGAATATAAGGAGAAATCATGACTGATGAAGACAAGAAGCGGATAAGCGAATACATGGGGTGGAAGCTCTCGGAGTGGAGGATGATTGACGGTTCTGCTCACGTTGTAAATCCGCACTTCTTCGACCTCAACGATGCTGGATTGTGTGTTCAGGAAATGCAGAAGCGGGGAGAGTGGGAATATTTTGTAGGTGATACAGAAGATACGCTTATCTATACTCGGTATCACAAGGAACACCATTCTTATAAGTCTTTTCTTGTCGCTTGGCTTTTCAACGCCGAGAACTTTTTCGCGGCCATGAGTGAATGGCTGAAGGAGAGAGGATAATGGAGAAAACACACCATGTTTTTATCACGGTTAAAGAGGAAGAATTGTTTAAAGTTATCCATGAATATTTTAAACGTATTGGTGCATTAAAAGACGTTCCAAAAGATGCCGAGTTCAGGCCCTTTGATGAAAATGTTGAAGTCTGTTTAGAATACCAATGGGAGGAAAAATGAGTAAAGACGAACGCGAATGCAACCACACAGGCTTTGAAAGCAACGTCTGCGAAATTTGCGGCTATCCCGATCCGAGCAAGATGATTGCGGCATTGAAACAGCAGATTGAAAATCTTAAATGCTGCGGGAATTGTAAGCACATTGCCTATGACGAACAAACTGGCGAGCTATCGTGCGAAAACGACCACTATCCATTCCGTGTAAAGGGAAGATGTGACAACTGGATTTTTGATGGAAGGACAAGAGGAAGGTGAAATGAAAAACTTTAAGGTTATAATCAAGACAAACCAAAAGAATTGTCCATATAGGCACAGACCATATTTAGCTCCCGTCAGCGATACCAAATGCACTGAATTGCTTGATTGTGAGACAGGACAATTTTTACCATGCTCGGCAAAGAACTGCCCGTTCAAGGAGGTAAAGAAATGAAAGTTATTTTTGTTTGTAAAGAGTATTTCGAGACAGATGACGAGAAGGTTTATTTCTTCGAGCCTTTGGAAAAAGAAATATCCGTTGAGGATATGCAGAAGATTGTGGACGCAAACGAGAAATTAGTTAAGGAGTTGAAAGATGGAACAAATCCCATTTCCAAATAAGAAGTATCAGATTATTTATGCTGACCCACCTTGGAGTTACTACAACGACAGCACCGCAAAAACAGACTGCACGACAGTAAAGGGGATGAGACGACCACCTTATCCAGTAATGAGTTCAATGGAAATAAAAACATTGCCTGTAAAAGAAATTGCTGACGATAACGCCATTTTGTTTGTTTGGACTACTGATTATCATTTAGCTAAATGTATTGAAATTATTACCGCTTGGGGATTTGAATATAAGACTATTGGTTTCGTGTGGGCAAAGAAAACCAAGAAAGGCGAACAAGTTTGTTTTATGGGGGCATACACGATGAAAAGCGGAATTGAATTGTGTCTGCTTGCTACAAGGGGTAGGGGCCCCCATAAACTTGTAAAAAAGCATAATGTAAGGTCTTACATAGAAAGCCAAAGGCTTGAACACAGTAAAAACCCAATAAAGTAAGAACTCTAATCGTTGACTTATTAGGAGATTTACCAAGAATAGAGTTATTTGCAAGGCAAAAGACAGAAGGTTGGGATGTTTGGGGCAATGAAGTATGAAAATCTATAAAATCACCGAAGCCTCTGAATATTTAGGAGTGTCAATTAACACTCTCAAGACACTTGCCAATAATTGTTTTAATGCTTACGGAGCAAGAGGCGGTAGGAAGAAGAAAAGCAAGGCTGAAAATGAGGCTGTCGAATCTAATGGAATTTGAAAAGGAGGGAAAGAAATGACTGATATGACAGACAACTACGAAATATCTATTTCATCTAACGCAAAATTTTCTGGCCTTGAGAAGATTGAGCCAATGAAGATAGCTCTTGGTTCTTTTATTGGAGACACTTTTGGTCAAGACACTAGATTAGCAGAAAAGCTCAACCAAGTCATCGAAAACCAAAACAAGATTATTGACTATCTGAATCAGGGAGTGAAGAAATGAAACCCCCGATGAC
>CAYRVN010000169.1:0-2578 GCA_964427675.1 uncultured Acidaminococcales bacterium | reverse complement strand
TTGCTGAAGGCTTGGAGATGTTTATTAGATGCTGCCAGCAAAAGTTCAAAAACGGTTTTTACGTCGCTTGGAAGTTCAGGCTGCTGCAGGAAATACTCATACATGGCAATGTTGTCAGTTTCTGCCTGTACGCCTAATTTCAGTGCTTCGGAAAAAGTTTTTGGTGTAACAACAAATTCTTTTGCTTTGTCTGCAGGAATATCCCAGCCTCGGTCAGTGAATATAGGCTGTAAATAACTGATATGGCGCTCTTCGGATAGAATGATATTAGAAAAGGGGCGTACTTTGCCAAAAGTATCAAGTACTGTCGCATACTGGCTGTGAGCCAAATACTCGTCTTGAATCGCAAATGTCAGCATCTC
Source organism: uncultured Acidaminococcales bacterium (assembly GCA_964427675.1). Taxonomy (GTDB): domain Bacteria; phylum Bacillota; class Negativicutes; order Acidaminococcales; family Acidaminococcaceae; genus RZYP01. The sequence goes on along the minus strand of CAYRVN010000169.1, from coordinate 2,216 downwards.
CTGTAAAGTTGGTTGTGGTGTATTGATAGCACCTTTTGCGCCATAACCTGCATCAGCTGCAAAAGCAGTATTGAACATCAAAAGCACACCTAACAGAATTCCATAAATTAGTTTCATTTTTATTCCTCCTTTCCATGTTATTCCGCAAACTAATTGTAATATGTTTAGGGGAAAATAACAAGAATTTTCAGTTTATTTAATAAAGAAGTTAAATGAAGCTTATAAGAAAAGAGCCGCTAAGATTATACCTTAGCGGCTCTTTGTGTATTTTTAGAAATATTGTTATTTGGCTTCTTCTTCCTGGAGGTCACAGGAAATGCCTTGCTGTGGGTGTTTTGCATTTTCAGCAATTACCGGCACGCATTCGATAACTACCCATGCTGCCAGGAAGATGTAAATCAAGGACAAAGCAGGAACAATAATGTTAGTGCCAACCGGCATAACAAATGCGCCATTCTTAAAGGTGTAGGAAACAAAAGTATTAACTAATGCCCAAACGCTCATGACGAACATAATTGCTGCAGGAACGCAGGAGAACAACCATGCTTTTGGATTCTTAGAGGTTCTTTGCAGCCAGACTGTGATGCCTACCAATGCAAGAGCAGCCAAAAGCTGATTAGAGGAACCGAAAGTTTTCCAGAAGAGACTCCAGGCTGCAACTGGCTTGCCAGCAGGGTCAGTTAAGTTGATTGACATCAAAATAAGTGGGAAGCCACCAACAAGTAAAGTGGAGCCAATACGACCGCCCCAACCTTTCCAGCCGGTAAGTTCCTGAATGATGAAACGACCAAGACGTGTGCAAACATCCAAAGTATCATATACGAAAGTAGTGAAGGCCATCAACCCGAAGGAAATACCCAAAGCTTTGCTGACACCGATAAGTTCCATGAAGGAGCCGAGGCCGGAAGCATAAATGAAGTTTGGTGATTTGCTTAAGATAGGATCGCCTTTAGCTAACATCATAACAGTTGACAGCGCAATCAAAGCAACTACTGATTCAGCGAGCATCATGCCATAACCAACAGGTTTAGCATCAGTTTCTCTCAGCAGTTGTTTGGAAGTTGTACCCGAACTTACTAAGCTATGGAAGCCAGAGCAGGCACCGCAGGCAACGGTAATGAACAATATCGGGAACATAGGGAACCAGAAATCATCATTGCCGAAAGTTTTGGTAAAAGCAGGGTACTGCGCGGTGAATCCACCGAAAACAATGCCGATAAAAGCTACTATGATGGATACATAAAGGAAATAACCGCCTATATGTCCGCGAGGCTGCAGTAATGCCCAGACTGGCACAATACCTGCAATAAAGCAATAGGCTATTATAATGAAGTTCCAAACTTTTTGTGTAGCTTGAGGAGTGGCCAAACCAAGAATTGATTGTAATTCAAAAGGAATATAAGGACCTACCCAAATTGACCAGGCTACCAAAGGAAGGAAAATTGCCGTGGCCAAACCCAGACTCACTTTTGTATACCTGAGGACAAATCCCATAATAATAGGTATAATCAGATAGAGAATAGAAGAAGTCGCAATGGCGCCGCCGCCTACTTTTTCACCATTTTCCAAGTCAATGGTGTTAACAAAAGCAGCTGTTGTGATATCGGTGAAAGCGACTATGATCATGACAAGGGTAAAGAATATGAAGACATTAAACAAAATCCAAACTCGCATCGAAACATAACGACGCATAGTTTCGGCAATACCGCAAGCTTTGTTGCGGATAGAAGCAACTAAGGAGCCCATGTCATGCATGCCACCAATGAAGATGGTACCAATAATGATCCAAAGGAACGTCGGAACCCAGCCAAAAGCCAAACCGGCGATAACAGGCCCCGTAACTGGGCCGGCAGCTGCAATTGCAGAGAAGTGCTGGCCTGATAAGAACTTAGCATCTGTGGGGTCGAAATCTACCCCGTCTTCCATTTCTACGGCGGGGGTTTTATTCGCATCATCCAAGTTAAATACTTCCTTGGCCAGGAATTTACCGTAAGTCAGATAAGCGGCGATAAGAATTACGGTTCCAACCCCAACTACTACAAGAATATTCATAAATACCTCCCCTTGCGCTAAGAAAGCGCACATAATAATCCCACACACAATTATGTTAAATCGTTGTCAGAATATTGTCAACAAATCGTTCGTATATACTGGGATTTTTTCACATTTTGTATTCAATATATTACATTTATACTCAAATGCTTTCAATAAACTGA
>CAYRVN010000168.1:501-2584 GCA_964427675.1 uncultured Acidaminococcales bacterium | reverse complement strand
GGCAAAGAACAAAAAATCACCATCACTTCTTCCGGCACCTTGAATAAGGATGAAGTTGAACGTATGGTTAAAGAAGCAGAAGCTAATGCTGAAGCTGATAAAAAACGTAAAGAAGTTGTTGAAGTACGCAACCAGGCTGACTCCCTCTGCTATCAAGCTGAAAAAACCATTAAAGACATGGAAGGCAAAGGCAGCGAAGAGTTAGTTAAAAAGGTAGAAGCAGCGCTTCTAGCGCTTAAAGAAACCCTGAAGGGCGACGACGCAGAAAAAATTAAGGCTGATACAGAAGCATTGACAAAACCGCTTTATGAATTGTCTGCAGAGCTTTATAAACAAACGGAAGCAGCCAAAGGACCAGAAGGTGCTGCCGGCGGCGAAAAGAAAGCAGCAGATGACGTAGTTGATGCAGAAGTTGTTGACGAAGATAAAAAATAATTAGCCTTAGGATGGTGTGAACTTTGAGCAAAAGAGATTATTATGACGTGCTAGGCGTTTCTAAGACTGCCACCGCGGACGAAATTAAAAAAGCATATCGCAAATTGGCGCGTCAGTATCATCCCGATGTGAACAAAGACAATCCTGATGCAGCTGAAAAATTCAAAGAGTGTTCTGAAGCTTACAGCGTTTTGTCCGATGAAACAAAACGTGCCCAGTACGACCAATTTGGTCACGCCGCCTTCGAAAACGGAGGCGGCGCTGGTGCTGGTGCCGGCGGTTTTGGTGGTTTTGGCGGCGCTGGCGGCATGGAAGATATTTTTGACATGTTTTTTGGCGGACAGGGTCGGGGCGGTTTTGGCTCCTCTCGCCGCAGCAAGAATGGGCCGCAGCGCGGTGCAGATTTGCGCTTAGATTTGGAAATAACATTTGAAGAAGCTGCTTTCGGTGTTGAGAAGGAAGTAAGACTCAATAGGGAAGATACCTGTGATCACTGTCAGGGTTCTGGTGCAGAACCGGGCAGTGAGATAGAAGTTTGTCGTGATTGTCATGGCACAGGAGAAATCCAGTTTACACAAAACACAATGTTTGGCCAGATGGTTAACGTGCGTCCTTGCGCTCGCTGCCATGGAGAGGGCAGGATCTTTAAGAACCCCTGTAAGGTATGCGGCGGCAGCGGCAGGCTGAAAAAGGAAAAGAAACTTAAGGTAAAAATTCCTGCAGGTGTTGACACTGATTCCCGCTTGCGTGTATCAGGCGAAGGCGAAGCAGGTTTAAGAGGCGGTTCAAAAGGCGACTTATATGTCTACCTTTATGTGAAACCGCATAAGTTCTTTGAACGTGATGGCACGACTATTCTCTGTGAAGTGCCTATTAACATTGTACAGGCTACTCTGGGTGCTGAAATCAAAGTTCCTACGCTTGATGGCCAGGTAGTGATGAAAGTGCCTGAAGGAACACAGCCGGGTAAGGTCTTGAGACTTAAAGGAAAAGGTATTGCCAGCCTCCGCAACGGTGTGCGCGGTGACCAACTGGTAACCATTAAGGTGGTTGTTCCTACTAAGCTTACAGACAAACAAAAGGATTCATTGAAAAAGTTTGCTGAAATCAGCGGCGATAACATCAATCCTGAAGAAAAGAGCTTTTTGAAGAAAATTGCAGATTTATTTAAATAAGGCTATGTATTCCCGGCCGAACATAGACAGGAGCATATAAATGCAATGGGTTGAGGTTAGTATTCAAACTACACATGCGGCTACTGAAGCAGTGGCTGATGTCTTCCATTCTTTGGGGGCTGGCGGGGTTGTTATTGAAGACCCGTTGCTGCTCAATACTTTGCGTACGTCGGGTACTTGGGAACTGTGTGATATTCCTGAACAGGAAAATACGGAAATAGTCGTAGTTACAGCTTATTTCCCTGATGACAGTGAATTGCATGACCGGCTTGCTGCTGTAGAAGAAGAAATGACAGCGATAGAAGAGCGGATTGGTTCTTGCCGGTTTGGCAATACCTGCTTCCGTACCATATCAGAGACTGATTGGGAGAATGAATGGAAACAATTTTTCCATACAACTCGTATTACCGAGCATATTGTGATAAAACCGACATGGGAAGAATATGAAGCTGAGCCGGATGACAAGGTTATTG
>CAYRVN010000168.1:0-484 GCA_964427675.1 uncultured Acidaminococcales bacterium | reverse complement strand
CCTGGCATGGCCTTTGGTACTGGTACACACCATACCACAGGCATGTGCATGCGCAGGCTGGAAAAGGTCATCGAACCGGGCATGACGGTTTTTGATGTTGGTACCGGCAGTGGTATTCTTTCTATTGCGGCAGCTAAACTTGGCGCTAAATATGTCAAAGCCATTGATATTGACGAGACGGCTGTAAAGGTAGCACGCGAAAATGTTGCCAATAACAAATTGTCTTCTGTGATTGAAGTAGCCAAAGGTGACTTGCTGCATGCAACCGAAGGCAAAGCCGATGTTATCATCGCTAATATTATTGCCGACATAATTATTATGCTGTTGCCTGACATTCCTGGCAGATTGAACAAAGACGGTATTTTTCTGGCAAGTGGCATTATTTCTGATCGTCTTGAGGATGTAACAGAAGCTGCCAAAAACAACGGTCTTTATGTTGAAGCTGTTGATACGCAAGGTGGAAGGGTTGTTATGCAAAAGCGCA
>CAYRVN010000167.1:0-2588 GCA_964427675.1 uncultured Acidaminococcales bacterium | reverse complement strand
CACTTCAACCGGTGCGGTTTTATGATTCAATCCCAATACAACTAGTTGCATGACAGATCCTTGCCTCCGCCTCTTCTATCCTGCCCTGCCTTAACAAGGCAAGCACATCTTCATCTATTGTTTCACGCCAAAAAAGTTCACGTTCTTTGGACGTTGCCAGTTTTTGTTTAAGCTGCCTGCGCACCTTATCAACTATATCAAGGTACAAGCCATATTCCTCACCATAGCGCTCCGCCAGTTCCTGCCTAAGCTTTTTAGCCATAGCCGGACTTTTGCCGCCTGTAGAAACTGTGAGCAGCAAGTCGCCATGTTTAATCTGAGCCGGCACTGAAAAATTTCCCACCTCCGGTGCGTCTGCTACATTAACTAAAATACCCCTTTGTTCTGCCTCTGCTGCTGCCAGTTGATTAGCCACTGCGTTGTCAGTAGCGCAGATTACCAGATAAAAACCTGTCAAATCACCTTTTTTATATGACCTTTCGACATATTTGAACCGCTTTTCCCGTACCATTTCAGCAAGCCCAACCGTCAATTCGGGGCTTATTACCGTTACTTCTGCACCGGCTGCCAGCAATGAAGTTACTTTGCGCTGCGCAACAGCACCACCGCCAATAACAGCGCAGGGTTTACCGACAATCCTTAAGTTTACAGGATAAAAAAGCATATTTTCACCTTATTTCTTCCATTAATATCCATCCGCTGACCAAATCAGAGAAATAAAAAATCCCTGCAAATATTGCAGGGAAGAATAAAGACAAAGGTGATATCATATTTGTTCACGTTTGCGCCACCCTCCCCATCGCTCGTAGGTTTAACGGTGATTAAAAACAGGCAGTTCTCCTGACTCTGGATCATCGCTCCCCAAACCTTCCCAAGAATTATCTTAGTGGCATCTCATGGGGTCACTCCTCATTACAGTGGCGGGACCGCGCCGGGCTTGCACCAGCTTATCTATTAAGACCAAAGGTCACCTGTTTTCATCTTATGAAGTTATCAAGTTATTTTAACGGCTTCTATTATACTATATGCATATAATTTTAGCAAAAAATCATTTTCAATCTATCTTTTGATAATTATTAATCAGTACGACCTTACCGAAAGCATCGCCTGCTTCGAGATAACGATGCGCCTCACCGGCCTCGTTAAAGGAAAATACTCTGTGATCAATTACCGGCCGCAGCTGCCCTGCGTCAGCAATCTGCGCAATCTTGGTCAGGATTTCACCATAGTGGGTTCTTCCTATACCGCTGACCAATGGGTACATGGTATAAACAACATGCAGGGTCAAACCCTTAAAATTCATAAGTGACAAATCATGTGTGCTGCGCGTGGCGATTGATACCACCTGGCCCAGTGACTTGACAGCTTCGAACGATTTCTCCAGGTTGGGACCGCCAACCGTATCGAAAACAACCTCAAAGCCCTTGCGGTCGGTATATTTTCCAACATATTCCCTGACTGTCTCTTGTGTATAATCAATAACCGCTTTGGCGCCTAATTCCAATCCCAACGATATCTTCCGCGGAGTCGAAGCAGTCGTATAAACTTCTGCTCCAGCCCATTTTGCTATTTGCACGGCAACATGGCCTACACCGCCAGCAGCGGCGTGAATCAGTACCTTTTGCCCCCGTCCAATATTGGCACGGTCAATAAGAGCCTGCCAGGCTGCCAGTGAAACGAGTGGCAACGCCGCTGCTTCCACCATGCTCAGCGACTGCGGTTTAAGAGCAAGCAGGCTGGCATCTGCCAACATGTAGTCAGCCAAAGCGCCACCCACAGTACCTTTCGTACCGCCAGCGAGCCCAAAAACTTCATCACCAGGCTGAAAACTGGTAACGCCTTCTCCTACCGCAACGACAATGCCTGCAACATCACCATGTAATATGGCCGGCAGGGCAGGTGCCATGCCTGGAGCTTGACCACTGCGAATCCGGCAGTCCACCGGGTTAACACTCGTCGCCTTAACCTCTATCAGCACATGTCCGGGAATAACTTCAGGTATTGACAGCTCACGTTCCTCAAAAACAGAACTATCTCCAAAATTATCAATAATGATCGCTTTCATTAATTGCACCCCTTTCACTCTGTTTAATTATCCACAAATTATAAGTACTTCATTTGCTATAAGTGTAAAAAATCCTTCTGTTCCTTTCAAATAATCGCTATTTTACAATAAATAAACAGAAAAAAGACCGGTTTCAACAGCTTTAACCTGTTTGAACCAGTCCTTTGCCCCTCATTTTGCGCTATCTTTTTCTGTCTACTCGCCTCTATTACACTCTTCAATAATATCTTGAGCATTGGCAAGTTATTTGTAATGTTGTGAGTATATCACATTAGTAATTAGCAGACAATATTTAAACCAAAAGTATACAAAATACTTTTAACGCACTAAATATCAAAAGCATAAAATATTTTCTTAACTTTTATACGTGCATGGTATAATATTGATGTATTTCATCAACAAAAATCTTAATTTGAGGTAAAAATGAACTATTTACTGTTGTTTGCTATATTTCTCTGGCTTTGGCTGTGCATCGTCTGCGTAAAAATCTGTTATCGTGTCATTCGCTACCGCGACACAGGTA
>CAYRVN010000166.1:0-2602 GCA_964427675.1 uncultured Acidaminococcales bacterium | reverse complement strand
AAGGCATGGCAATCTGCGGTTATGCAATTGGCGCTGATGAGGGCTATATTTATGTGCGTGCAGAATATCCTTTGGCAATTAAACGTCTGAAGGTAGCAATAGAACAAGCCGAAGCAATGGGCTTGTTGGGCGAGAATATCTTTGATTCGGGTTTTAATTTCCAGCTTCATATCAAGGAAGGTGCCGGCGCTTTTGTTTGCGGTGAAGAAACTGCACTAATGGCTTCTATTGAAGGCAAGAGGGGTATGCCGAGACCAAGACCGCCATTTCCTGCGGTCTCCGGCTTATGGGGAAAACCAACCAATATTAATAATGTAGAAACTTTTGCTAATGTTCCTTTAATTCTTGTTAACGGTGCGGATTGGTATTGCCAGTTTGGTACGGAAAAGTCCAAAGGAACGAAGGTTTTTGCTCTTACCGGTAAAATCAACAATACTGGTTTGGCAGAAGTGCCGATGGGTATAACGATGCGGGAAATTATTTATGACATTGGCGGCGGTATTAACAACGGCAAGAAGTTCAAGGCAGTTCAGATTGGTGGTCCTTCCGGCGGTTGCTTGCCTGAAGAGCTGTTGGATCTTCCGATTGACTATGATTCCTTAACTGCTGTTGGTGCGATGATGGGTTCGGGTGGACTCGTTGTCATGGATGAAGACACCTGCATGGTGGATGTTGCAAAATTCTTCCTGAATTTTACGCAGTCTGAGTCCTGCGGAAAATGCACGCCTTGCCGCGAAGGAACGAAAAGAATGCTAGAAATTCTTACGCGAATAACTGAAGGCCAGGGTCGTGAAGGTGATATCGAATTGCTGGAAAATATGGCCAAGAATATCAAGGAAACAGCTTTGTGTGGTTTAGGGCAAACAGCTCCAAACCCAGTTCTCAGCACTTTAAAATATTTCCGTAATGAATATGAAGCCCATATCAAAGAAAAACGTTGCCCAGCCGGCGTATGCGAAAAAATGGCAATTTATACTATTACTGACAAATGTAAAGGCTGCGGCCTTTGTGCCAAAACTTGCCCGGTTAAAGCAATCAGCGGCACTATCAAACAGCAGCACACAATTGATCAGGATATCTGCATCAAATGTGGAGCGTGCATGGCTGTCTGCCCATTCAAGGCGATTACGAAAGGCTAGGAGGAGACGTGGATAAAATGGATATGGTAACGCTGACTATTAACGGACAAACTGTCCAGGCAAAGAAAAATTCTACGGTTCTTGAAGCTGCTCGAGCCGCTGGTATTTATATTCCTACACTTTGCTATCATCCGGAGCTTTCTCACGAAGGCGCGTGTCGCCTTTGCGTTGTCGAAGCTTCCGGAGCGAGAAGCCTTGTAGCATCCTGTGTATATCCGGTTGCTGAAGGTATGGTAGTTGAAACCAACACACCGAAGGTACGCGAGGCGAGGAAACTCGTAGTGGAACTTTTGCTGGCCAATCATCCTAAAGATTGCTTATCATGCCAGAAGAGCATGGATTGCGAGCTGCAAACTATTGCTGCCGAACTTGGCGTGAGAAAAATAAGATTTGCCGGTGGAGAAATGAAGGCACATACGATTGATGCCGGGAACCCTTCGCTGGTACGTGACCAGGAGAAATGTATTCTTTGCGGCCGTTGTATACGCGCCTGCTCTGAGATTCAGGGCATGGATGTATATAGTTTTGCAGGACGTGGTTTTCATACGATTGTTTCCACCGCTTTTGAGCAAGGACTGGAAAAAGTTGCCTGTACTTATTGCGGACAATGCGCCAGTGTCTGCCCGACTGCTGCGATTGTGGAAAAAGACGATACCGACAAAGCCTGGGCAGCTTTAGCTGACAAGTCGAAACATGTAGTAGTGCAGACTGCACCTTCAGTACGTGTTGCTTTGGGCGAAGAGCTCGGCATTCCCGTGGGAGAAATCGTAACCGGCAAAATGGTTGCCGCATTGCGCCGGTTAGGCTTTGATAAAGTTTTTGATACTAACTTCTCAGCCGACCTTACTATAATGGAAGAAGGTCATGAATTTATTGATCGTTTGACCAACGGTGGCGTTTTGCCTATGATTACTTCCTGCAGCCCGGGCTGGGTCAACATGATCGAACTTAAATATCCGGAACTTCTGCCCCATCTTTCTACCGCGAAGTCTCCTCAGCAAATGTTCGGTGCTGTGGCGAAAACTTATTATGCTGAACGCGCCGGCATTGATGCCAAAGATATCGTATCGGTATCAATTATGCCTTGTACAGCTAAAAAAGCGGAAGCGGTAAGGCCGGAGATGAACTCTTCCGGCTACCAGGATGTTGATATTGTGCTGACGACCAGGGAACTAGGCAGGATGATTCGGGAATTTGGACTTGATTTTGCGGCACTGCCAGAGGAAAACTTTGATTCTCCTTTAGGTAAGTCTTCAGGTGCAGGAGTTATATTCGGCACTACTGGCGGCGTCATGGAGGCAGCACTTCGTACTGTTGCTGATACTGTTACAGGTCAAAATCTGACGCAAATTGAATATAAGGCTGTACGCGGTATGGAAACGATAAGAGAAGCAACTTTAAAGATCGGTGATGTTGAAGTTAAAGTGGCTGTAGTTCATACCTTGAAGTCTGCCAAAGCTATG
>CAYRVN010000165.1:0-2622 GCA_964427675.1 uncultured Acidaminococcales bacterium | reverse complement strand
CTGCTATGAATAAATTTCCAAGATTATGCCCGGCCAGCGGAGTATCTCCTTTGAACCTGTATTGCATAACCTTCTCCATCAATGGTTCCGTATCTGCAAGTGCAACAAGACAGTTACGAAGATCGCCCGGCGGGATAATACCCAGCTCCTGACGCAGACGACCTGAAGAACCTCCATTATCCGCGGTTGAAACTACCGCTGTGCAATTATGAGTTATATATTTCATACCGCGCAAAAGAACAGAAAGGCCTGTACCGCCGCCAACAACAGTTATCGCCGGACCTTTGTTCAGCTTACGCTGCCTGAAAATTCGTTCCATCAAAGAAGTATTTTCGCCAGGCAGTACAGATTCCATAACTGAATGAATGATCTGTCTCGTACCATAAAACATGATGATCAAACCAACCAAAAGAATTGAAATACCACCAGCCATCGAAATAGCCCTGTAATATTCTCCTGTTGCCATATACATCATTCGAAACAATAGTTCTTCGATAAAACCGATAAATTGATAATTGAATACCAATGCTATGCCAATAGCAGAAAAAACAGCACCAATCGTAAACAAAAACAACCAGCGTTTTAAGTTCATACCTGGCCATAACCACTTAATCCAGCCCATAAAATCCTCCTGAATTATTTTTTATTCAGATCACGGTGTGTGATCTGCGTCTCATAGTCATGCTCACGTAAGAAGTCGCATAGTTTATTTGCTATAAATACCGAGCGGTGATTTCCTCCCGTACAACCAATGGCAATCGCAAACTGGCTCTTGCCTTCTTTTTCATATTCTGGCAATAAAAATAAAAGCATGTCCTCAAGCTTCTTAGTAAATTCTCTCGTTATCTGATAGTTCCAGATATAGGCCATTACCTCCTGATCATTACCAGTGAGCAATTTTAGCTCTGGTACATAGAAAGGATTAGGTAAAAAACGCACGTCAAACATCATATCACAATCAAGAGGTATGCCATGCTTAAAACCAAAGGATTGTATAATTACACTCATCTTGGAAAAACTATCACCATTGCCATAAAGGGCAATGATTTTATCACGCAGATCTGCTGTTGTTGTGTTTGTTGTATCAAGGATATGTGTTGCCTTGGCTCTGACGTTGCCGACTTTTTCTCTTTCCTTAGCAATACCTTGGCTTAAACTTCCTTCGTTAGCCAGTGGGTGCCTGCGTCTGGTTTCCTTGTATCTTCTGATCAATACTTCATCACTGGCATCAAGAAATAAAAGCTCATACTTAGCTCCGTTAAGCTTCATTTCGTCCAGGACACCAACCATTTCCTCAAAAAATTCTCCGCCGCGAATATCGATTACGAACGCAATGCGGTTCACTTTACCCTCCGTTTGCATACAAAGTTCAGCAAATTTCGGAATTAAAGCAGGCGGCAGATTATCGACGCAAAAATAATTTAGGTCTTCCAAAGTTCTCATGACTTGCGTTTTACCTGCGCCGGACATACCTGTAATGATTAAAATTCTTGAATCGCTCATAATATCACCTCCGCTCTCAAAAAGTCAGCCCGTTCAGATATGCTGAATTTTTAATCTCTGCAAATATAAAATCGTACTTAGACTATGAAAAAACCGTTATTCCAATATATAAGTACATTAAGTATAGTATACTATTTTACTCTACCAATGAAAAGGACAATTCCTGAGCATATTATATGTAGAAATAAGCTGTACCCTTGTACAAGGGTACAGCTTATTTCTTTTAAAAAGCGCAGGGATCGGAAAAAACTGTTTGATTGCCAGAATCAACTTTGACAAAAACTTCTTCCATAGCTTGTTCAAGCTTGTCCAGCATTGTCTCTATCTCTTCATTGCTGCTGGCAAGAGGCGGCATGAAGATGATAACGTCGCCGATATTTCTTACGATTAAGCCGTATTTTCTGGCTGCCTGGCAAATCCCGCCCGCCATCAACAGTTCTGCTGCAAAAGGTTCTTTCTTTTCTTTATCATGTACCAGTTCAATACCAGCCAGCATACCGCATTGTCTTGCGTCTCCAACATATTTCATTTTATTCATTTTTTCCATATGTTTGGCAATTACATCCATTTTGGGTGGTAAATTGGCTATGACGTTTTCTTTTTTGAAAATCTCCAGGCTAGCAAGTCCGGCAGCGCAAGCCAGTGGGTTTCCCGTATAAGAATGTCCATGATAAAAAGTTTTATATTCTGTAGGTTCACCTAAAAAGGCATCATATATTTCATCAGTTGCCAGTGTTGCGCCAAGAGGGAGGTAACCTCCTGTAATGCCTTTAGATAAGGTCATCAGATCCGGACTTATACCTTCGTTGTCACAAGCCCACATTTTGCCAGTCCTGCCAAAACCTGTTGCAACTTCGTCCACAATCAGAAGAACATCATATTTCCTGGTTAGCTCCCTGACGCCTTTGATGTAGCCTTTTGGCTGCATCAGCATGCCGGCCGCCGCTTGCACTAAAGGCTCAATTATCATTGCCGCCGTTGTGTCAGCATGTTCTTTAAGATAGGTTTCAATTTCATCCAGGCAATATTTCAGGAAAGCGTCTTTGCTTGCCAGACCCTTTATTTTATTATGGTAAAAGGACGGACAAGTCATCTTTGATGTGCTGAAAAGCAAGGGCT
>CAYRVN010000164.1:0-2644 GCA_964427675.1 uncultured Acidaminococcales bacterium | reverse complement strand
GACTGGGTGCTGAAGAATTAGAAGCTTTGGCAGCTGAATTGGGTTCTGATGTGCCATTCTGCATAAGGGGCGGTACGGCAGCGGCAACCGGTCGCGGTGAAATATTAGAACCTCTTGCTGACATGCCGGAAACCTGGCTTGTTCTTGCGAAACCAAAAGTTTCTGTTTCTACTGCCTGGGCCTATCAAAATTTCAGAAATGAAAATATTCCCAAAAGACCTGATATTATTGCTATGAAAAACGCAATCGGGAATTCTGATAAGCAGGGAATTGTAGCCTGCATGGGGAATGTGTTGGAAAGTGTTACAGCTAAGACTTACCGGCAAATTGATGCTATTAAGGAAGTAATGATGGCAAATGGTGCTGAAATCAGCCTGATGTCCGGCAGCGGACCTACGGTTTTTTGCTTTGTTGATTCTGAAGATCGCGGCGAGCATATCGCAGCAATTCTTAGAGAGAAGTTTGCTATTGATATAGAGTTGACGAAAACCTTGAGGAGGAATGAGTTATGAGTGGTCACTTAAGCCCCATTAAATTGGATAGTTACAAACCATTGCGTGAACTTGTCTGTGAAAAAATTCGCCAGGCTATTACTGTCGGTATTTTTAAACCAGGCGAGAGGTTAATGGAAATTCAGTTGGCCGAGGAGATGGGGGTAAGCAGGACACCGGTTCGCGAGGCCATCCGCAAATTGGAACTGGAAGGTTTCGTCGTCATGATTCCGCGCCGCGGTACTTATGTTGCAGATATTTCCATCAAGGACATTACTGAGGTTTATGAAATCAGGACCGCTCTGGATGTTTTGGCAGCAGGGCTTGCCGCAGAACGTATCAGCGATGAAGAACTCGAGGAAATGCAGCGTTTGCTTGTAGAGATAGGTCAGCATATTGAAGAAGGTAATATCGATAAAATTGTCGAAACAGATACCGCCTTCCATGATGTTCTTTATCAAGCAAGCCGCAATGAAAGACTTGTCAACATTATCAGCAACCTGCGGGAACAGATTACAACCCTACGTGGCCGTTCCATGCATTATCCAGGTCGTCTTATTAATACGTTGGAAGAGCATAGAGCAATAGTTGACAGTATGGCGCAGCGCGATGTGGAAAAAGCGCAGAAGGCTGTGCGCGACCATATGGAGAATGCAGAGCATACTTTGCTAAAAGCAATTGAAGAATCAAGAGAGATCTGAGATTTGGGAGGGCAACCTTACAAGATGTACGATGCCATAATTTTAGCAGGCGGCACCTGTCCCTGGTTAAAAAAACTGTCTGGTACGGAATATCGGGCGGTGGCCATGTTAGACGGGCAGCCGCTTGTTTCCTATATTATTGACGCCCTTCTTGCCTGTGATGCGATCGATAAGATAACTATTTCCGGCACAAAAAAGGAACTTGCCGCACTCAATCTGCCGTCTGGGGTAAAGATTGTTGAGGCAAGCGGAACTATGCTGGATAATACACTGGCTGCCATTAAGGCTACAGGTGCTACCAGACCGGTTTTATTTGTTACTGATGACGTACCGCTCTTGACGGCACAAGCTGTTACTGATTTTCTGCAAAAAGTTAAAAATCAGGATGCGGACGTTTTTTATCCTATTATTCCAAAAAGTGCATGTTTACGAGATTTTCCTTCTGGCAAGAGGACATATGTTACTTTCAAGGATGGTATTTTCACGGGCGGCAACATTTTGCTGGTCAATCCTGAGATAGTCGCAAACTGTAAAGAAGTGGCTGAGCAGGTTTTTGCCAAAAGAAAATACCCCTGGAAGTTGTGCAGTTGGCTGGGGTGGTCTTTTGTCTTAAAATTTCTGTTGCATAGGTTGGAAGTAAAGGATGTGGAAGCACGCGCTTCACAATTACTGGGGTTTCGAGGCAAGGCTGTCATAACGGAATTTGCCGAAATCGGCATGGATGTCGATAAAGAAGCCGACTGGCATTTGATAGAGACTTGCCTGTGTTCGGAAGCAGGCGGGCAAAAATAGAAGAGGTGTGTTGTAGTATGGGCAAAGTGAAACGAATAGAACGTGTGGCGGCCCTGACCAAGGAGTTAGTCGATCATCCTTATGAGCTGTATTCTTTTACTGATTTCTGCGAGAGGTTTGATGTGGCAAAATCCACTTTGAGCGAAGACGTGCAGGCGATTAAGAATGGTTTGGTAGCTTATGATCTTGGGACAATCGAGACTTTGGCAGGTGCGGCCGGTGGCGTCCGCTTTATTCCTTATCATTCCAGAGCATCGGATTCTGAATTTCTGAAAGCACTGGCTGAGAGAATGGCGGAACCGGAAAGAATCCTGCCGGGCGGCATGATTTATATGAATGATTTGCTGCTTTCACCAAAAATTCTAATGCGTCTTGGTGAAATAATGATGAATCGTAATAAGGGCTTGGCGCCTGAATATATTATGACGGTGGAAACCAAAGGAATACCGCTTGCGCTTTTTGTTGCCAGAGCATACAATGTGCCGCTGGTTATGGCAAGAAGAGAGAGCAGGATTACCGAAGGATCGGCCGTCAGTATCAATTATGTCAGCGGCTCCACGAAACGTATTCAGACGATGTCTCTGCCAAAAAGAGCATTGCCGACAGAAGCCAGAGTGCTGATCATAGATGATTTCATGAAAGCAGGCGGGACCGCCAAAG
>CAYRVN010000163.1:0-2687 GCA_964427675.1 uncultured Acidaminococcales bacterium | reverse complement strand
GATTTGTCTTGCCGAGAAAAATTGTTTCATCAGCACGCAATTTTTTGATAACATGCGCATCATAAATCGGATTCAGGTTTTCCAGCATTTTGGAAGAACAGGTTGTTCTCAAACCTTTAGTGGAAATGTTGTCTTTAATCGCGCCCGGAATACCAGCAAGAGGAGCAATCGCTTCACCTGCGGCAATCATTTTATCAACCTTGGCAGCCTGAGCCAAAGCGTTTTCTTTGTCTAAAGTAACATATGCCTTAACATCTTTTTCTACTTCTTCAATACGGTCATAAACATTATTCGTCAGTTCCACAGAACTGATTTCTTTTTTGACAAGTTTCTCATGAAGTTCATGAGCTGTACTCTTATATAAATCCACAGTGTTTCCTCCTTCTATTCGATAACTCTTGGAACCTTGAAACCGCCTTCATGTACTGCCGGCGCATTAGACAAGGCCACTTCCTGGCTGACGCCTTCAACAGCTACATCCTCACGCAAAACATTGCTGAGAGGCAAAACATGTGCAGTCGGTTCAATGCCTTTTGTATCCAATTCATTAAGAATATCAGCATAATTGAGGATCTGGTTAAACTGCTCGGTAAATTTTTCCATTTCGCTTTCTGGAATAGTAAGTCGCGAGAGCTGTGCGATATACTCTACATCCTTCGTAGTAACTTTCATTTTTTCACCATCCTAAATCTTTATAATATTCACCTATAAGAGAAAATAAAAGAGAAAACTTAACCTATAAATTATAGCACAAAAACCATCTCGTTGACGAGATGGTTTTAATGGTTATTGTTGTAAAAGGCTCATGAATTCAGTTTCATCGATAACTTTAACCCCTAGTTCCTGAGCTTTGGTCAGTTTACTGCCAGCTTCAGCACCAGCAACAACATAATCCGTTTTCTTGCTGACAGAACCAGATACCTTTGCGCCTACATCCTGCGCCATTGTTTGTGCTGTTGCTCTGTCCAAAGTAGGCATGGTACCTGTGAACACCAAAGTTTTTCCATAAAACGGATGGTTGGCATCTGTCCCTGCAGTTCCCTTCATCTCCATATTGAGGCCTAGTTTCCCCAACCTGTATAGCAAATCCTGATTGGATGGAATCGCAAAATAGGACACTACGCTTTCAGCAATCTTTGGTCCAATATCTCTTATCGCGCTCAATTCTTCTGTACTTGCCTGCCGCAAATTATCAATATTGCCATATTGCAAAGCCAATATGCGGGCAACTTTAGCGCCAACATGGCGAATGCCAAGCGCAAAAAGAAGCTTGTCAAAACTCTGCTTCTTACTTTCTTCTATCGCTGCCAAAAGGTTTTCCGCAGATTTTTCACCCATACGTTCAATATTTAATAGTTGTTCTTTCTGCAGCAGATACAAATCAGCCGGATCTTTTACCAGTTCAGCAGCAATCAGCTGATTAATGACAGCAGGCCCACAGCCATCAATATTCATGGCATCACGGGAAACAAAATGGATAAGACCTTCTCTGCCTAAAGCCGGGCAATGAGGATTAGTGCAGCGGCTGGCAGCTTCATTTTCTCTGCGCACAACCGGCCAATCACATTCAGGGCAACTTGCAGGCATCGTAAATTCTTTTTCCTTGCCTGTTCTTTTCTCGAAAACAACCCAAAGCACTTCCGGTATGATTTCACCGGCTTTATTGATGACAACGTGGTCACCTATACGGATATCTTTTTCCTTGATAAAATCCTCGTTATGCAGCGTAGCACGGCTGATGGTGCTGCCGGACAACCTGACAGGTGTCAGCACTGCTGTCGGAGTCAAAACACCGGTACGTCCAACCTGCAGAATGATATCTTCAACGATTGTTTCCGCCTGTTCCGGAGGAAATTTAAAAGCAACTGCCCACCTAGGGTCTTTGCCTGTCGCTCCCAGCAAGTTCTGCTGCCAGGCAGCATTGACCTTTACGACAACGCCGTCCGTGTCATAAGCCAAAGTAGTTCTGACTTTTTCATGCCTTTCAATCAACTGCCAGACTTCTTCAATATTTTTCGCTTTTTGCCAACCTTCGCTGACGCGAAAACCAAATTTTGAAAGCATTTCCAACGATTCAGCATGGGAATCCTTTGCACCAAGGCCAACAGCATAGGCAAAAAAGCTAAGAGATCTTTTCTCAGTTATCTGAGGATTAAGCTGGCGCAATGAACCTGCCGCAGCATTACGCGGATTGGCAAATTCCGCCTCACCAGCCGCTATCCGTTCGGTATTCAGCCGCATAAAAGCACGTCTCGGCATATAAACTTCTCCGCGTACGTCCAATAGTTCCGGAGCTCTTTCTCCAGGAGCCAGCTGCAAGGTCAAAGGAATGCTGCGAATCGTACGAACATTATTGGTAACATCTTCACCCACTGTACCATCGCCGCGTGTTGCGGCTCGCACAAAACGCCCTTTTTCATAGATCAGGCTGCAGGCGAGTCCGTCAATTTTCGGTTCCACGACATATTCAACTTTAGTGCCTTCAGGCAAACCGCTGTGCACTTTCCTCGCAAAATCCCTGACTTCCTCTGGGGAAAAGACATTCCCCAGACTCAAAAGAGGTGTTATATGTTTTACTTCCTTAAAGCTAGGTGCTGCCTGTCCGCCAACACGCATGGTTGGTGAATCCGGTGTAATAAGTTCAGGGTACTCTGCTTCCAGTTTTCGTAAGTTTGCAACCAGTTCGT
>CAYRVN010000162.1:0-2701 GCA_964427675.1 uncultured Acidaminococcales bacterium | reverse complement strand
GGGAGCAAAAGTCTGGTCATGAAAAGCCACATAAAGGGGAAAGTAAAGGCTAAGACCAATAAATAACAAAAGACCAAAGCACCCAAGTCTAGTCCGAGTGCTTTGGTATTCAAGATGTAGGATTCCAGATAGATGCTGTAATAGTCCACGTCTTTGGCATAGCCAAGGACAACAAAGAAATTAAAAATTATTTTAAAGAAATTACCTTTGATAAGTGCAAAGCAAAGCAGAAGGCCAAGCACGGATGCTAAAGCGGAATAATAAAGCTGCCACTCCAAAAGCGTGCTGCCTGCAGGGAGTAAGAAATGCGCACCTAAAATGAATATGGAGATGAATACGGCCGAGGCTGCCAGTGTCTTTGGCAGCGAATAACGGAAATAGCTATGGAAAGGAAGTAAGATAAGCAGTAAATACGGAACAATCTTTATTAAGGTTGCGGTAAATAAAAACAGCAGGCTCAACTCAAACATCTCCGTTCAGTTTTTGAAAAGCATAATCAGCGTAAAGCTGTCTTATTTCCGAGCGTTTTTCACGTGTGATTGGGATGCGTTCACCATTGGTTAAAACAAAATCATTATCATGGAGGGAGGCAACACTATCCATATTAATAATGCAATTGCGGTAGCAGTTGAGAAATTGAGGATAATCCAAAAGCGAAGGGGCAAAAGTCTGAAAGGGAAGGTATGTTTTTATTACATTATCCTTGGTATGAACCTGGATGTAATGGTTGTTATAATCCGCGTATAATATGTCGCGAATTAAAATTTTCACCATTTCACGACTTTCTTTTACTTCAATATATCGTGATGATTTGTGCAGAGCTTTTTCGGCAAGAGACATGATTTCTGCCAGCTGATCATAAGCGTAGGGCTTAACCAGATAGTCAAAAGCACGCACGCGAAAACTTTTTACCGCAAAATCGGAACTTGTAGTTGAAAATATCAGCAGGCAGTTCTTGTCGAGTTTGCGAATTTCGCTTGCTGTTTCCATACCACTAAGTCCAGGCATATAAATATCAAGAAAAATGATGTCGAAAGGAGTTGCTTTGGCTGCTAAGATTTCTTCACCACAAGTAAATTTAGTAAGATTCAAAGAGATGTTATTTTCTTGGCAATAGCGGCTAATATAGCTGCTGAGCAAATCTCTTTCACTTTTCAGGTCGTCAACAATGGCTATTTGCATTATCTGAAGTCTCCTTTTTCGGAAAAATCATTACCATACGTCTTAATTCTAACATAATGTACAAGAGGGTAGCAACGCTAAGGGCCTATGTAAATGCAGGTTATTCAATGTATAATAGTGAGAGAGGTGATTTTTGTGCGGGTGATTATCCTTTTACTTATGATGTTTTTTATTCTTAATAACAATGTGACAATGGCATCAGAGGCCAAAAACCAGCTTTTTGTTGATAAGACGCTTTTAAAAACACAAGCTTGGTTGGATCAGCAAAACGGTGATGATATTATTATGGACCAAGTGGAAATTAATGCTTTGAATGAACGAATGCAAACAGATAACATGCCGAGACTGCAAAGTTATCCAACACACATCAGCGGAGAAAAGTTGAAAAGCTATCTGCAACAATATGAAATAGATTCTGAGCTTTATGTCAATGGCAAACTGCTTACTGGTTCCCAAATAGCAGCCTTAAAGGCTGACTGCAATCTTAGCGGTGTGCAAGAGGAAACAGAAGTCAGATATGCAGTTGTCGTGAAAAGAAGTGATTTGCGGAGCCTGCCCACTGATTTAAAGGCGTTTTCAACATTAAGCGACACAGAATTCGATATGTGGCAGGAAACGGCAGTCGATCCGGCAGAACCGGTGTTAGTGCTTCATTATAACCAAAAACACAGCTTTGTGTATGTGCAGATGAGAAATTACAGAGGCTGGCTGCCTGTTGAGGCAATAGCCTTGACTGACCGCGACAGATGGTTGCAATTTGTCTGTCCGCAAAGCTTTGCTGTTGTAACTGGTAAGTTATTAAGGTTCGCAGATGGTAATGCAAAATGGAGCTTTCAAATGGGCAGCAGGATTCCTGCAGAAGGCAAAGCTCTGCTTTTGCCGGTACGTGATGTGAGAGGAAATTTAAAAATAACAAAAGTATCTGCCAAATATGATAAAAATCTGCATGCCGGCTATCTTCCGTATACAACAAATAATCTGGTCAAACAGGCCTTTCGATTTTTGGATAGTCCCTATGGCTGGGGAGGATTGCGGGAAAGTGTCGACTGTTCAAGCTTTGTAGCAGATGTTTATCGCACTGTCGGGATAGAACTGCCGCGCAACGCTGATGAGCAGGAAGAAGCCTATACCGGCACTGCGATAGATTTGTCTGCCTATGAGGGGAAGGATAAACTCAGGGTGGTTAATAATTTGCCGATTGGCAGCGCACTTTTTATGCCTGATCATGTTATGCTTTATTTGGGTTCTAAAAAAGGACGCCCATATATAATTCATGCTTTGGGCAGTTACGGTTCCAAAGAAGGCACCGGAGAGTATAAGCGAGTGGCTGTTATGAAAGTGATCGTCAGCGATACGTTTTTGAGGAATCGGAGCGGCAGGACTTTTCAGGATATATTAACTACTGCACAAAGCTTTCGTTAATTGAGAAGATAGAGCGTTAACAAGCATTTGGGGAGGATAATACATGAATCTTTATACCATAAGTTGTGATTTCCAGCATGAGATAGTGATTGAAAAG
>CAYRVN010000161.1:0-2702 GCA_964427675.1 uncultured Acidaminococcales bacterium | reverse complement strand
CATCCTTCAGGCGATCCTACGCCGAGCAAGGAAGACAAGGATTTAACGAGCACCTTGGTGCAAGCTGGCAAGTATATGGGAATACCGGTTTTGGATCATATAATTATCGGTGATGCAAAATACTTCAGTTTTAAAGAACATAGCTATTTGTAGGGTCATTATAAGGAGGAAATTATTTATGTTTGAGTTTTTAAGTTCATTATCACAGGACATGGGGATTGATCTTGGCACAGCGAATACTCTTGTTCATGTTAAAGGAAAAGGGATTGTAATAAGGGAACCTTCCGTTGTGGCCGTACAAAAAGACACTAACGAGGTTTTGGCTATTGGAGCCGAAGCTAAAAGAATGATTGGCAGAACGCCAGGCAATATTGTGGCTATTCGCCCCCTGAAAGACGGTGTTATTGCCGATTTTGACATAACTCAGGCTATGTTAAAATTTTTCATTAAAAAAGCTATTGGCAATAAAACATTCGTGCGTCCGCGCGTTGTAGTTGGTGTACCTTCAGGCGTAACTGCTGTTGAAAGAAGAGCAGTGCTTGACGCTACCATTCAGGCTGGCGCAAGAGAGGCTTATCTGATAGAAGAGCCAATGGCTGCGGCAATTGGCGCTGGTTTGCCGGTACAGGAAGCAACTGGCAATATGGTTGTTGATATCGGCGGAGGTACATCAGAAGTCGCTGTTATCTCTCTCGGTGGTATCGTTGTCAGCAGATCTGTACGTATCGGCGGCGACAAAATGGATGAAGCAATTGTGCAGTATATTAAGAAGAGATACAACCTTTTGATTGGTGAACGTACTGCAGAGGAAATAAAAATTACTATTGGCACTGCAATGAAGGTGGAGAACCCTGATACCATGGAAATACGGGGTCGTGACCTTGTCACCGGATTGCCAAAAACACTGACTATTGACGCAAACCAAATTCAGGAAGCTTTAAGCGAGCCTGTTGCAGGTATTATTGATGCAGTCCGCGGTTCTTTGGAAAGAACACCGCCAGAATTGTCCGCTGATATCATGGATCGTGGTATTGTGATGACTGGTGGCGCTTCATTGCTGCGCAATCTTGATCGCCTGTTGAGCAAGGAAACTGGCATGCCTGTTTATGTTTCTGATTCAGCGCTTTCCTGCGTTGCTTTGGGAACAGGTATCGCAGTTGAACACGTCGATATTTACAAAAAAGGTTTTATGGCGGCTTCTAACCGTATATAAAATAAGAAAATAAGGAGAACACGCTTGTGAGTAAGAAGAGTGTGTTAGCCGTTATTGCGGTGGCAATTGCATTTTTGCTGATGGCTCTGGCTGTTCAAGGCAGAGCCCGTTTGCCTTGGCTTGATCGGGTAATCGTTGCTGTTGCAGGGCCAGTAAATGAAAAACTGGTTGCAGCATCAAACAATGCGAATTCCATTAGGGATTTTTTTGCTGCTTTAACGACTATGCAGGAAGAAAACAAGAAATTAAAAGCTGAAGTTGATACTTTACGCTATGCGAATATACAGATGGCAGAAATATGGGCTGAAAATCAACGATTGTCAAATCTTTTGCAATATAAAAATGAAGCAAAGAACTTAAAGCTGCAAACTGCAAAAGTTATTGGCAAGAATATTGGGGACACGAAGGATACGGTGCTTATTAATCTTGGCAGCAATGCTGGCCTGAGAGAAAATATGGCCGTTGTTAACGCTTCGGGACTTGTTGGTATCATAGATGAAACTTACCCTGATGCTGCCAGAATATTACTGATCACCAGCCCGAGATGTAAGGTCGGCGGTATTGTTCTGCGTGCTAATTCACGCGTTGTAGGTGTTGCGAATGGTTTGACAGGCGGTGACGCAGTCTTACAGATGAGCAACATGGCACGTGATGCCGACATAGTTGAGGGCGACATCGTCGTAACTTCCGGTTTTGGAGGTAATCATCCCGGTGGCTTGGTAATTGGTACTGTGTCTGAAGTGTCGCTTAATGTAGGTGGCTTACTTAAACAGGCCAAAATTGTGCCAACGGTAGATTTTGGGCGTTTGGAGGAAGTGATGGTAGTTACAGACTACCAGAACCCTTCTAATTTAATAAAAAGCGATAAAGATGCTAATAAGCAGCAGAGTGGGGGGCCGGTGAAATGAGTTTATTGATTTGGCCGGTTTTTCTTCTGCTGTTATTGTCGTTACAGACATCATGGTTTGCTCTTTTCCCGGGAAATAATTTTACCCCGGACTTTCTTTTGCTTTTTGTAGTTTTTCATGCCATGTTCAGCGGCAGCAATAAAGGCGCTCTTTGCGGCGCGGCAGTAGGACTTGTCCAGGATGCACTGGCACCTACTACTTTCGGTTTTCATATCGTAACAAGAGCTTTGGTAGGTTTTTTTATCGGTGAAACCAAGGAGCGTGTATTTAAAGATAATGCGCAGGGCTATTTTGTGTTTGTGGGTGTGGCCAGCCTATTTGTGAAATTAACACATTTCGTAATGATGTTGCTGGTAGCAGGCTCAGCTTCTGGTTGGCTTTTGAATTATTTTTGGGGAACTATTTGTTATTTAGTTCTAAATTTACTTATTTCATTGCCTATGTGGTTTGTTCTGCAAAGGATAGGCAGCTGGTTGGAAAAACGCAACAGCTATTAAGAACATTTTGAGGAGAGGAGACACCGCGTTGCTCAACAAAAAATATGCATATCGTTTGGAATTATTGATGATAGCGTCAATGCT
>CAYRVN010000160.1:0-2720 GCA_964427675.1 uncultured Acidaminococcales bacterium | reverse complement strand
TCGCTGCCGATAGTCTTGATGACAATTATGTTTACCGGTATGGTACTGGCAGTACAGACTTCGAAGGAATTCGTGCGCTTTGGTGCGGCATCTTCCGTAGGTGGCGTTGTAGCTATTGCGATGGGTCGTGAGTTGGCACCTGTTTTAACGGGGGTAGTCGTGGCTGGACGTGTCGGCGCTGCCATTGCAGCGGAAATAGGTACGATGAAAGTTACTGAGCAAATAGATGCTTTGCGTGTTATGGCGACCAATCCTACAACCTATCTGGTCGTGCCGCGTTTTTTGGCTGCAGTATTGATGCTGCCGGTGCTGGTGGTTTTTGCTAATGCCATAGGCAGCATAGGCGGCTGGATTGTAGCGACTAACTATGCTAATATCAGTAGTTTTACCTACACGAATTCCATTAAGGTTTTTATGGAACCTTTTGATATGATCAGCGGCATGATCAAAGCCGCCGTCTTTGGCGCAATAATCGCAATTGTTGGCTGTCATAAAGGGCTGCATACCAGGCAGGGTGCCGAGGGTGTAGGTATATCAACGACTGCAGCTGTTGTTCTATCAATCATCTTGATTTTTATCAGCAACTATTTTCTTTCCATAATCCTTTTCGTCAGCGGAGGTAAGTAAGTGTCTGATAATGTTATCGAATTTCAACAAGTGAATATGGCCTTCGGCAAAAAAGAAATTTTGAACGAAGTTTCTTTTACCGTCGAGAAAGGTGAAACACTGGCAGTCATAGGGCCAAGCGGCAGCGGCAAAAGTACCATACTGCGTTTGCTTATAGGCTTATTGGAACCTAGTGGCGGTAAGATACTGATCAATGGTCAGGATGTAAGTTTGTTCGATGAAGATCGTTGGAATTCCCTGCGTCAGAAGATGGGAATGGTTTTCCAATACTCAGCTCTCTTTGATTTTTTGACTGTCGGCGAAAATGTTGCTTTTGGTCTGCGCCAGCATACTGAACTGAGCGAGCCAGAAATCCAGAAGATTGTTGCGGAAAGATTGGAACAAGTTGGTTTGCCTGGCACACAGTCTGCCTATCCAGCAGAACTGTCAGGCGGTATGAAGAAAAGGGTCAGTCTGGCAAGGGCAACCGCTTTGCAGCCGGGAATCGTGCTTTACGATGAGCCGACAGCAGGACTTGATCCGATCATGTCAGAAAATATCAATGACCTTATTGTAAAAACGCGGGAAAGTATGGGTGTAACTTCTATTTTGGTAACGCATGACATGCATTCTGTTTTCAAAGTTGCCGATAGAATTGCTCTTTTGTACGACACAAGGATTGCAGCAATAGGTACAGTTGCCGAAATGCGTAATAATCCACATCCTGTTTTGCAACAATTTATTAATGGGCAGAATATGCTGCATGATATAGAAGGGGGAAGACCACAGAATGAAAGGAACCAGTGAAGTTAAAGTAGGGGCAGTAGCGCTGGGCGCTCTGGCTATTTTCATGGCTATTATCTCCTTCTTAGGAACTTTTTCTTTTGCCGGCGGCGGTTATAGAATGTCTGTACTCTATGACCAGGTTGGCGGTCTGAAAGAAGGCCATGTTGTTCGCTATGCAGGTGTGGATATAGGAACTGTTCGTGCTGTAAATGTAGAGGGTAATAAAGTACATGCTATTTTAAAAATTAAAGAGGGAATCAAGATACCGCACGGCTCTAATTTTTCTATTGGCGCTGATGGTATGCTTGGTGAAAAATTTGTGGCGATCTTACCGCCTGCCAAGATGGATGGCAGATTTATTGAACCTGGCGAAGAAGTCCAGGGCTCACAAGGCGCAGGACTCGACGAGTTCATGGCCTCATCGGCTAAAGTTCTCGAAAAGGTGGAAGGGATAGCCGATGCCTTGAATAATGTACTGGGTGACAAAGAAGTTCAGAAATCGATGCGCGATGGCTTCCTGAATGCGCGCGATATCAGCTCCAACCTTAATACTTTCAGCAGAGTTATGGCGGAGGTAGCGGTTGATAATCAGAAAGACATGACAGTGATGATCTCGCAGCTCAGTCAGATGGCAGAACGCATGAACAGCGTAGCGACACATCTGGACAGCATAGTGGCAGGCGCTGATAATAATGGACAAACTGGCAAAGATATGGCGGCCATGGCTCAGAACTTGGCAACAGCAAGCGCACGCGTAGAAAAAATGACAGGCGTACTGGAAAAAGTTGTCACAGACCCCAAAACTGAAAAAGATTTGCGTGCAACTTTGCAAAATGCCAAAGAAACAAGTGAAAAAGCCAATAGGATGCTAGGCACGCTGGAAACAGCACAGTTTAAAGCAGAAGCACTTTATAACGACAAAAACAGCGATTGGCTGACTAATATGGGCGTGACCTTGCGCCCGCAAGATGACAAATTTATTTATCTAGGCGCTCATGATATGGGCGGTAAGAATAAGCTTGACCTGCAATTTGGACATGATATGGATGACTTTTCTCTTCGACTCGGCGCAATGCAGGGTAAATTGGGTGTCGGCCTTGACTACAGGGTAAATAATTCCTTTAAGCTTTTTACCGATGTCTATGATTTTGATGAAACGAAGGTGAAAGTTGGCGGTGAATATATGTTCAGCCCGAATTTGTCTTTGGTAGGCGAAAGCCTGGATGTGACGGGCCACGGTTCGGAAAACGCTTACGTAGGTGTCCGCACTTATTTTTAAAGAGTTGACTTTCGGGCGAGAAATTTATATAATTTACTAGTATTGACTA
>CAYRVN010000159.1:0-2739 GCA_964427675.1 uncultured Acidaminococcales bacterium | reverse complement strand
AGTGCACGAAGGCCCATGCTAAATTAGCAGACATTGTGGAGGTTTTTCGTGAATACAAAGCAATTATGCACAAAATAAAAGAAGATCAGGAAATAATTGATGCGCACGAAGATACCGAACTTGTGGAAATGGCAGAGGAAGAACTGAAGGAATTAAAACCTGAGGCTGCAGGCTATGAGGAAAGATTGACTATTTTGCTGCTGCCATCAGATCCAAATGATGATAAGGACGTTATCGTTGAAATCCGCGGCGGTGCAGGCGGCGATGAGGCTGCTCTTTTCGCCGGAGTGCTATTCCGTATGTATACCCGTTACGCCGAAGAGCGTGGCTGGCGCACAGAGGTTCTTGATTCTAACCCGACAGGCCTGGGCGGCTTTAAAGAAGTAGTTTTCCAGATATCTGGCAACGGTGTCTTTAGCCGTTTGAAATTTGAAAGTGGCGTTCACCGCGTGCAGCGCGTGCCGGAGACAGAGTCTCAAGGTCGTGTGCATACTTCGACTGTTACCGTAGCAGTCTTGCCGGAAGCTGAAGAAGTTGACGTGGAAATTAATCCGGCTGATCTTCGGGTTGATACCTATCGTGCCGGCGGCGCAGGCGGTCAGTATGTAAATAAAACAGAGTCCGCAGTACGTATAACGCATCTGCCGACGGGCATCGTGGCCCAGTGCCAGGATGAAAAATCACAGCTGAAAAACAGAGAAAAATGTTTGCGCGTATTGCGGGCAAGAATTCTCGAAAAGGCTGAAGAAGAACAACGTATGGCAACAGCTGAAGATCGCAAGAGCCAGGTTGGAACGGGCGACCGCAGTGAAAGAATAAGAACCTATAATTTTCCGCAGGGACGCGTTACCGATCACCGCATCGGTCTGACCCTACATAAATTAGATACCATTATTAATGGTAATCTTGATGAATTATTGGATGCGCTTGTTACTGCCAAACAAAGTGAACGCTTGCAGCAGGTGAAATAAAATGGAGCAGGCTCAGACGAAAGAAGTATGGACGATTGTCAAAATATTGGATTGGACCAGGCAGTATTTCGCGGACAAGGGGATAGAAAATCCCCGTTTGGACGCAGAGATACTGCTTTGTGCTGTGCTTTCCTGCCCGCGTATCAATCTCTATGTGCATTTCGATCAGCCGCTGAAAGCTGAAGAACTCTCTAAATACAAAGAATTGATCGTAAGACGTGGACGTCAGGAACCTTTGGCCTATATTTTGGGCGAAAAAGCCTTTATGAATTATACTTTCAAGGTAACATCAGCAGTGCTGGTTCCACGGCCGGAAACAGAGCTTTTAGTTGAGACTCTGGTTGAGCTGAACGACAGCGGTAAGAAAATCAAAATACTGGATCTGGGTACAGGCAGCGGTGCTATCATACTTTCGCTCCTCAGTCTTTTGCCTTTGGCTGAAGGCACGGCAGTTGATATTTCTTCTGCCGCGCTTGCTGTTGCGACGGAGAATGCCGAAAGGCTAGGCGTGAGTGAACGCTTTAAACCTGTATTGTCCGACCTTTACAGCAAATTGCCGGTAGGGGTGCAGTACGATGTAATTGTTTCTAACCCGCCGTATATACCGACGGAGGATATTGCTGCACTTGCCGCCGACGTAAAGAAAGAACCGAAAGGCGCCCTGGATGGCGGTAAGGATGGTCTTGATTTCTATCGAAGAATCACTGCCGGCGCTTCTGAGTATTTATTACCAGGAGGCCTGCTGGCTTTTGAAATCGGTATTCATCAAGGTGACGCTGTCACGCAGCTTTGCCGGGAACATGGTTTTGGTGTGACAGCAGTCCGCAAGGATTATGCCGGTATCGAACGCATGATTTTTGCAGCGAAAGAAGGCTCAGCATATGCAGACTCGCTTATGGCGATTGATAAAGAATGAAGAACAGTTAAATGAAGAAAAGTTGAATGAGGCCGCTGCTTTAATAAGAGCCGGTGAAGTAGTTGCTTTCCCGACTGAAACCGTTTATGGGCTCGGGGCCAATGGACTTGATGGCAATGCTGTCAGCAAAATTTTTGCAGCCAAAGGACGACCGGCAGATAATCCTCTGATTCTTCACATAGCTGAAAAAAGTGAAATAGAAAAATTGACAACCGGCTTGTCAGCTAATGCGCAAGCTTTAATGCAAGCTTTTTGGCCAGGCCCGCTGACGCTGGTTGTGCCTAAATCTGCTATCATACCTGATGAAGTCAGCGCGGGTCTTGATACAGTCGCTGTAAGGATGCCTGTTCATCCGGTGGCGCGCAGACTTATTACTTTGACAGGATGCCCGATAGCGGCTCCATCAGCTAATAAATCCGGCAAACCTAGTCCTACCAATGCCGAGGACGTGCTGGAAGACATGAACGGACTTATTGCCGGCATTGTTGATGGCGGTAGCAGTAATATTGGTGTTGAGTCGACTGTGGTGGATACGACGGCATCGGTCCCCGTGATTTTAAGGCCGGGCGGAATTACGAAAGAAATGTTGGAAGAAGTTTTGGGTGTGGTGGAAATAGACCCCGCACTGGCAGGAAACAGTGAATGCAGACCGAAAGCGCCGGGTATGAAATATCGTCACTACGCTCCGCAGGCACCGATGTATTTGTTTATCGGCGAGGATACCGAAGACCAGATGAAAGCTGCTATAGCAAAGTGTCTGGCTGGCGGTAAAAAGATTGGCGTTATTGCGAATGCTGAGGTCGCTAATGATTTGCCAAAGGATAGCAATCTTGTTATCAGAAACTGGCAGGA
>CAYRVN010000158.1:0-2768 GCA_964427675.1 uncultured Acidaminococcales bacterium | reverse complement strand
CCGTTGTCACCGGTGTTTCCGGTTCCGGCAAAAGTACCTTGGTTAACGATATCCTCTATAATGCGCTTGCTGCCAAGCTGCACGGCGCACGCCTTCATGCAGCTGAGCATGAGGAGATTCTTGGCTTGGAGAATGTCGATAAGGTAATTAATATTGACCAGTCGCCTATAGGACGCACGCCAAGGTCAAATCCTGCTACCTATACCGGAGTTTTTGACTTTATCCGTGAACTGTTCAGCAATAGCAACGAAGCAAAGATGCGAGGCTACAAACCAGGCCGTTTCAGCTTCAATGTTAAAGGCGGCAGATGCGAAGCCTGCCGCGGCGATGGCATGAATAAGATAGAGATGCACTTTTTGCCGGATGTTTACGTGCCCTGTGAGGTTTGTAGCGGTTCCCGGTATAATAGAGAAACATTGGAAGTACATTACAAAGGAAAAAATATTGCGCAAGTCCTGGATATGACTGTTTCAGACGCTTGCGAATTTTTTAAAAACTTGCCGCGTATTCATCGCAAAATGGAAGTGCTGGAGGATGTAGGCTTAGGTTATATAAAACTGGGTCAGGCTGCTACTACGCTCTCCGGCGGCGAGGCTCAGCGTGTCAAATTAGCAACGGAACTTTCACGACGCAGCACCGGCAAGACTATTTATATTCTGGATGAACCGACTACCGGTCTGCATACTGCTGATGTGCACAAGCTGTTGGAGGTTTTGCAGCGTTTGGTTGAGGCTGGTGACACGGTTGTCGTTATTGAGCATAATCTTGATGTAATTAAGACTGCTGATTACATCATAGATCTTGGACCTGAAGGCGGCGACAAGGGTGGAACGCTTGTTGCTAACGGCACGCCGGAAGAAGTAGCAAAAAGCAAGAAGTCTTATACGGCAGTATATATCAAGCAGGTTCTGGATGCAGCAGCTAAGAATGGGTGGACAGAATGAATGAGAAAATTTCTCGGGCATTAGCAGTTTTACCTGACAGACCTGGCGTATATCTCATGCGTGATGATAAAGGTAAAATCATCTATGTAGGTAAGGCAGTCGTTTTGAAGAACAGGGTCCGCAGTTATTTCAGAAATCTGGCAGCGCATACGCCAAAAGTAAAGGCCATGGTTGCTAAAATTGATGATTTTGAAACCATTGTTACTAATAATGAGCTGGAGGCACTGATCCTCGAATGTAATCTTATTAAGGAACATCGTCCACGCTACAACATAAGCCTCAAGGATGATAAAAGTTACCCATATCTGAAAGTTACTGTCCAGGAACAGTATCCGCGGATTTATGTCACCAGAAGAGTTTTGCGTGATGGCGCCAAGTATTACGGCCCTTATGCGGATGCAGGAGCTTTGCATGCCACGGTAAAATTAATCAGAGAAATGTTTCCCCTGAGAAATTGCCGCAAAATGAATCCGGACAGGCCATGTCTGCAGTATCATATTAAACGTTGTCTTGCTCCCTGTGCCGGCTATATCAGCCCCGAAGATTACGGCAAGATGATCAAAGCTGTTCTTATGCTTGTGGAAGGTCGCACCAATGAAGTTGTAAAGGACCTCAAACAGCGTATGAAGGAAGCTGCTGAAGATTATAATTTTGAGGAAGCTGCCAGATTGCGTGACCAACTTCATGCAGTGGACAGGCTTAATGAACAACAAAAAGCAGTTACGGGCGGTGGCGACCAGGACGCAATTGCTCTCGCCAGTGATGATACAGGCACCTGCCTGCAGATTTTCTTCATACGCAGCGGCAAGCTGGTTGGCAGGGACAGCTATTTCCTCAATGCTGAAAATAATGAAACTGAGGAAGAAATAATAACGGCTTTTCTAAAACAGTATTATCTTGATGCAACCTTTATTCCGCGAGAAATTCTTCTGCCTGTTTTGCCGGAAAAGGAAGAACTGGATATTTTGACTGAATGGTTATCCGAAAAAGCAAAAAGAAAAGTTGAGCTGCTGAAACCACAGAAAGGTTTGAAATACGACCTATTGAAAATGGTTGCGGAAAATGCCGAAAAGAATTTAGCAGAAAGGCTCCGCAAAGGTCAGATTTCCTTGAAGAGTGAAGAGCAGGCAGCTGAAGATCTTCGCCTTGCCTTACATTTGCCACAAACTTTGGAAAGAATGGACTGTTTTGATATTTCGCATACGCAGGGCAGTGAGACGGTTGCCTCTATGGTCGTTTTCCGTAATGGCAAACCGAGCAAGCAAGATTATCGAAGATACAAGATTCGTTCAACAGAAGGCAAGCCTGATGATTTTAAATCAATGCAGGAAGTTGTTTATCGGCGCTACCGTGACATCAAAGATTTGCCGAGCCTGGTTATTATTGATGGCGGCAAAGGACAGCTTAGCTCAGCACTTGAAGTTATCAGAGGACTGGGTCTGCATGAACTGCCTGTCATTGGCCTCGCTAAGAGAGAAGAAGAAATATTTGTAGAAGGCGCGCATGAAAGTATCATGCTTTCCAAGGATTCTGATGCCTTAAAACTTATTCAGCGTATCAGGGACGAAGCACATCGCTTTGCGATAACCTATCACCGCAAGTTGCGCGGCAAAAGAAATCTTGTTTCCATCCTTGATCATATCGAGGGTATTGGGCCAAAGAGAAGAGAAGCTTTATGGAAGCATTTTGGTTCGCTCGAAGCAATCAAGACAGCTGAAACGGAAGATTTGGCAGGCGTAGCAGGTATGAATAAAGCGAGTGCCCAAAAGATTTATGATTTCTTTCGCATGGACTTAGAGGCAAAAAGAGAAACTATTTTGTAAT
>CAYRVN010000157.1:0-2776 GCA_964427675.1 uncultured Acidaminococcales bacterium | reverse complement strand
CAAGCAAAACAACATCCGGCTTTATTCCTTGTTCAAGAAGTTCAGGTAATTTTTGGGCAGCATCGCCTAAAAGAAATGTCGCGTTATCACAGTGATTATCTTCAGCATTTCTGCGTGCGTCTGTAATTGCCGGAGGCACGATTTCTATACCATAAACCGCCTTGGCATGCTTGGCAAGAAACAAAGATATTGTACCAGTTCCGCAATAGACGTCGAATACGATTTCTTTACCGGTAAGACCTGCGAACTCAACTGCTTTATTGTATAGCTTTTCAGCTTGTTCACTATTCACCTGGAAAAACGACTGGGCTGAAATATTAAACTTCAAAGTTCCCAGCGTATCGCGAATAGTACTTTTACCGTATATGACCCTATCTTTTAAACCCATGATGACATTGGTATGCCTTTTGTTAATGTTTTGGATAAAGCTCTTTAAGCCAGGGATATTTTCCCTAAGCATTTTAGTCAGCTCTTTTACATGTGGTATATCATAAGTTGCTGTAACCAATACCACCATGACATCACCAGTATGTACGCCAACTCTTCCCATCACATGCCTGACTATACCCGTTCCTTTGTCTTCATTGTAGGCAGGGATATGATATTTCTGCATCCACTCACGAACTACCCCGATAATTTTGTTGTTTTTCTCTTTTTGAATGAAACAGTTATCTACGTTGACTACGCGATGCGTCGCCGCTGCAAAACACCCAATTTCTAATTGCCCCTCCGCAGTTGCAACAGGAAACTGCATCTTGTTACGATAAAAAGTTGGTTCTGTTGCTCGTAAGGTTGGCAAAACTTCTACATGTTTAAGATGCCCTATTCTGGTTAAAGCGTCCTTTACCTGCTGCGTTTTTATTTTAAGCTGGGCGTCATATCGCAAATGTTGTAACTGACAGCCTCCGCACTCCTCATAAATAGGACAAACTGGTTCACAGCGATCAGCTGATGTTTTTAGTATATCTACTACTCTCCCCATAGCATAGGTCTTTTTCACGCTTTCAAGCTTTACTTTGACTGTTTCACCTGGCAAACCACCGTGAGCGAAAACAGTAAAACCATTGATCTTGCCAACGCCTTCTCCTGTACTACCCAAACCGGTGACAACAACTTCTACTGTCTGCTTTGGCACTAATTTGTCATTACTCATAATTTGATCCTCTAATTTCTTAAAATATAATTTATTTATTAATAAGATAACATTATAAATGTCGTTCTAACTCCATGCTATTATATACGAAAACACAAAACAAATAAAGCAGGCGGTATAACCGATTTCGGTTATACCGCCTGCCTGAGTACTAATACATTATCAGAAATTGCAAGGTTTAATTTGGAAATAAGCTTTTGGATGATCGCAAACCGGACATTTCTCAGGAGCGCATTTAGCCATTACGACATGTCCACAGTTAGCACAAATCCATACTTGTTCTTCTTCACGTTGAAAAACCAAACCATTTTCAATGTTCTCGAGCAATTTACGATATCTCTTTTCATGACCGTTTTCAATTGCCGCAACAGCTTTGAACAAATAAGCAAGTCTTGGAAACCCTTCGTCTTCAGCTGTTCTTGCAAAACCGGCATACATATCTGTCCATTCGTAATTTTCACCATCTGCAGCATCTTTAAGGTTTTCAATTGTTCCAGGCATACCATCATGCAGTGCCTTGAACCAAAGTTTTGCATGTTCTTTTTCATTTCCGGAAGTCTCAGCAAAGAAATCAGCAATTTGATTATAACCTTCTTTTTTTGCTTGACTTGCATAATAAGCATACTTAGTAGCTGCTTGCGATTCTCCCGCAAAAGCTGTCTTCAAATTTTCTTCAGTTTTTGTACCTTTCAAATTTCCCATAGTTAATCTCCTCCATTTTAATAATATATTGAGTTGACACTGTGTTAGTCTTTTTCTTTATCCATATTATTCTGCAAAGTTTTTCTGCATACTGGACAAAGACCGTTAAAAACAATGTCATGACTATCCACTTTATAACCAGTTAAATCTGACACCAAATCATTAAGATTTATGTGATAATCTAAAGGAACATCAACAAATCGACCGCATCGCCTGCAATTTATGTGATAATGCTTTTGCGTAACATCATCAAAACGGTCTGGCCCTGATGGGCAGCTAATCCTGGCAAGCAAACCGGTATTTACGAGCATATTTATGTTGCGATATACTGTTCCCTTACTTATACCTGGATACTTTTCAGCAATATACTTATACACTTCGTCAACTGTGGGATGATTTCTCAAAGCACAGATAGCTTCCAGTACAAGTTGCTTTTGTATGGTGTTTCGTGTAATCATTATCTTTTCTCCATTTGATAATAATTCTTAATTAGTATTATAACCTTTTTAATTTTTATGTCAAGTCGATGTAAATGTCCTTCAACAATAATTTTTATTAAAATTTCTCATCATTCTCTTTAAATGTTCACTAATTTAGCTTATAATACATTACATAGATAATCATTTCTATTTTTTTTGCAGGCGAGTTAGCCTATGCAAACCGAAAGGACATTCACTATGACTTTAGACGAATTACGTATCGGCCATACTGGAATCATAACCAGAGTTGGCGGTTTTGGCCCTCTGAGACGTCGACTTCTTGATATGGGCCTAACACCGAAAACAAAAGTGCTTGTTCGAAAAAAAGCTCCTTTGGGTGACCCCATACAACTTTTTTTAAGAGGTTATGAGTTGACCATCCGACTTGAAGAAGCCAATAAAATTGAAATTATCGAGGTAAAAGAATGAAACTCACTTTTGC
>CAYRVN010000156.1:0-2784 GCA_964427675.1 uncultured Acidaminococcales bacterium | reverse complement strand
CCCGATAGTCTCCACGCAACTGATCACATCTTAATCCTGTTTTGGTCATAGTTGCGCCCTGATTTCGTTTTGATTTGTTTCCATATACTTTTCTTCGTAATGACTTAGCCACCTTTCCTCTCATTTGCTCCTCCTTAAAACAGTGTTTACATTTTTTCATGTTTTTAATTAGCGACTCGTCTATAATCGCCACCCACATTCCTTTTTTCAACAATGGGCAATACATCGTTTTGTGTATGGTTTTTCCCATCAATCCTGTTTTAGCTTTGATGGGTGCATATCCATATATGCGAAATTCCAATCCCTGCATCGTTTATCCTTACGGTTTTTATTTAAAGTTTCTGTGGGCAGTTGGTTCTGCAACATTAGCACCTGCTATCGCTGTTAGCTTCGGGAATCGAACCCGCAATGTCAGGGTACCACCCCACCACAGAAGCAATCAAGTGCCTACTCAACAAACTCAAACATCTTTTCCAAAGCAATCATGTCTTCAATCGTCAGTCTTTCCTTTCCCAAAGCATTCATCTTTTCCAACGTTGCGGAGTCGATTTTGATTCTGTTGATGGGCAAAACGTTGCTTACTTCCATCAATTCGGCATAGTCTTTCTGAAATGCGGTCATCCCTTCATCACTGAAGGTAACATTTTTACCTCCCACCATGATAGGATCGCCGTCCTCATCCTTTTCACAGTATTTAAGATCAAGTTCTTTTAAAAATTCAGGATCTTTTGATCGGCGATAAATTCCAGCTTCAAGATTTTTATCCGCTTCTTCCTGGGTTTTAAATTCGGCTTGGCGCTCCGCTTCCTTTTCCTTTGTGAATTTGTACTTGGCATCTGAAAATACGGGTTCGCCCTTTTTGTCTTTGTTGCAATAATGTTTGGCGGAATTGATGCGCACGCCATCAATCTCCTTAAACAGTTCGACAAGCTTCTTTTCAAGCTTGAACACCCAGTATTGAAGCTTCCCGGAAACGGAAACCAAAGACCGAAGTTTGCCGAATGCCACGTTGCTTGGCAGGGTCATGTTTAAAAAAGCCGTGATTTCCGCATTTGTCAAAACGATTTTGTTCTCATTAATGTCGACTACTTTGTTTTCTCCCATACTTGTTTCCTCCTATTGGTTTTGGTTTCGTTCTTAAAACAACATTCGCATTTTTTCATTTCACTCGCTAAAATCTTATCCGTAACTCCTACCCATTCTCCTTTTTTAAATTTTAAACAGTGCATAGTTTTGTGAATAATCTTTTCCATTAATCCTTTTTTGACATTAGCATAGCCGTAAATTTTCATGTTTTCCCCATCATCAACTTAACCGCTTTACCGAAGTCATTTTCATTTATAACTTTTTCAAGTTCCTTTTGTGAAAGTTTACGCTTTGCTTTTTTCAGTTCCCTGTCCAACATGCTCTTTCTTCTTGCCGCTTTCTTGCTTCCCTGATAACGTTTGTCCATTTATTTTCTCCTCTCAGATAAAATGTTTAGTAATCTTTCTTTCCACTCTTCACGATAAGGCACTTTGTAAATATCCACTGCTTTATTTTTTCTTTCATTTCTTCACCTTTCTTTTCGGCAGCATTTTCATCTTGGGAACTAATTCCTCAATACACCTCGGGCAGAATACCGGATTCTTTTGTCTTAACTTGCTTTTCTTTTTGTCATATTCAAGATTCACAAACCATGTAATGACATTCTTGCAGCGTGGGCATTTGAATGTTCTTTCTTGTGGAAAGATGATTTTAACATCAGGACAATCTACTTTAAATTCTATTGAGAAGTCTTTATCTCCAAAATCAAGGTTGTCGTCTTGTATCTCTACTCCAGAGCTAGCACAAAACTTTTTGTATTCCAATTCAACTTCTTCCTTGGACAAAGCTTTGTTGAAAAACTTGGTTGACTTTGATTTTGCGAACTTATTAACAATTACAGCATTGTCTTCAAGCGCCTTGCAAAGCTCCTCTGATTTTATTTTTTCAGTCATTTCTTCACCATCTCATTCAGGTGGTCTATAATCCTGTTCTGGTTCTCGATTACCTCGTTGAGCTTTTCTGCTATATCTAAAATTTTCAAGTAATCCATGTCTAGCGACTCAATCTTTTCAATGGCAATAGTTACTTCAGGCACCCATCTAATTACATTCCCTATAGGACAGTTTAGCCCGTTGAAATGAGCCGTTCCTTCATCATGTCCACACTTCCAGCATCTGCTCATTTCTTCCCCTCCTTCAACCACGCTGCCATCGCACCGAAAAAGTTTTCAGCGTTGAAAAGCCAAGCAGCAAAATTTTCTACT
Organism: uncultured Acidaminococcales bacterium; assembly: GCA_964427675.1. Taxonomy (GTDB): domain Bacteria; phylum Bacillota; class Negativicutes; order Acidaminococcales; family Acidaminococcaceae; genus RZYP01. The sequence goes on along the minus strand of CAYRVN010000156.1, from coordinate 494 downwards.
CCGCATAAAGCATTGTTGTTTTCAACAAGTTCATTATATATGTCGATTAGGAAACAATAAAATCTCAAAAGTTCCCCCCGCTTCTGTATTTCCTGAACACAGAGTCCGGCGTCGTTGAGGTCGAAACGAACAATGTAATATTGCTCAAATCCATCTGTTTTGTCACGGGAATATTCTATACCACCCCAAAGATCGCGCCTATATTTCCATCCCATATATCCCGCTATCAGCTTTTTGTCGTCGTCAGTCATGGCTTGCCTCCAATTCTTTAACCGATAGCGTATTCATTTTACACCTCTCTTGTCAAGATACATTCTAAACTTATTTCCTTTATAACATTTAAGACAGACACAAATCCCTGTATCTCCGTAATGTCCTACATCATCTTTTGCCTTCTTACAAATAATACACTTTTCTGTTTCCATATTCTTACTCACCTTCATGGCTTGCCTCCAATTCAAAAGAATATAGAGTTTTTGACGCAGTGGATTGAT
>CAYRVN010000155.1:0-2823 GCA_964427675.1 uncultured Acidaminococcales bacterium | reverse complement strand
ATTGGAATAAAGCCTGATGGCAGTATACTGCTTGTTGTTGCTGAAGGGCGTTCCGAGACGAGCGCAGGACTTACGCTCAATGAACTGGCTGAGTATATGGTGAAACTAGGTGCCAGCGAAGCAATGAACTTTGACGGCGGTGGTTCCAGTGAAATGGTGCTGAACAAGAAGGTCGTGAATAAACCATCTGATGGTTCTGAACGGCCGGTCCGCGCAGGGTTGGGAGTGTTTAGAAATTAGATACCTTGCCAAAGTAAGATGGTCATATTATAATTAGGGTAGATATCCAGCTCTTAAGATGGAAGGAGGGCATCCTAATGGTATCGATCAAAAGAAAATCTTACATTAAATTTGTTACTATATTAATGTTGGCCAGCTTGGTTGTTTTAGGTTCTGCATTCCCAGCTGTACAAGCAAATGGGACAGTTTGGACTACTGGTGCGCCGGTGGCATTGGCAGCAGGAGCTGCTGACGCTGTGGCTCAGGCAAGCAGTCTGAATGGTACGGTAGTAGCTGATGGCCTTGTGGCAGTAGGAACGGCAGTCAAAGAGGGCCAGGTTCTTGTAATGGTTAAGACTTTTGCAGGAAACGCACCGGCCGCAAGGGCCAGTATCGATGGAACAGTTATCGAAGTGTTGGTTGTTCCAGGGTCAGAAATTTCTGCCGGACAAGTTGTAGTAAAGATTAAGCCTTAATAAGGCAAAAAGAAAAAACCGGCGCGCTTTGTTGTGCGTCGGTTTTTAAACATTATGAGGTTATTATGAGAAAAATACGCTTAGCAGTAGTACTTTCATTGTTTTTACTTCTTTTCACACAGATTGTTTCGGCGGGGACACCGCTTATTACCGTCGATGAGCTACGCCCTGGCATGCATGGCATAGCGAAAACGGTAATCAAAGGTGCGGAGATTGAGACCTTTGATGTAGAGATTCTTGGCGTTACAGGTTCACAGGCAGAAGGCCACAGTATATTGGTCAAGGCTTCCGGTGACCTGATTGAGCGTTCGGGCGGCATAGCACAGGGAATGAGTGGCAGCCCGGTATATATTAACGGCCGTTTGGCGGGGGCTGTTGCCTATGGCAAAGCATTTTCCGACCCGGATTATTGTTTTTTAACACCAATTGAAGAAATGCTCACAATGTTTGAGAAAACAGATGAAAGACCATCTGCCTTTTTGCCTAAGAATTCGCCATTAATGGCCAGCGGCTTTACTGCCGAAGGCATGAAATATCTTACGGAAAAACTGTCAACACTGGACCTGAAGCCACTAGCTGTGCCTACAGGACAGAAAGAAATTGAAAATGTACAACTCGAACCGGGCAGCTCAGTCGGTGTTGAGTTGATTCGCGGTGATATTCGTTTGGGAGCTATCGGCACTGTGACCTGGATGGACGACGAAGGTAGGATTTTGGCGTTTGGACATCCTTTTCTGCAACGCGGGAATGCTGATTATTTTATGACCAATGCGTGGATCTTTGCCTCAATTCCTAACGTAGAGAGCTCTTATAAAGTGGGTGCTTTGGGCAATACTCTTGGTGCTGTTACACAAGACAGAGCGGCAGGTATTGCCGGTAAAATAAATCAATACCCTCATATTATCCCTATGTTTGTTTCGGTAACGGATACGGACCGAGGGATTAATAAGAGTGCGACAGTGCAAATGGTTACTGACGAAGCGCTTGTTCCTTTGATGCTTGACGCAGTCTGTTTTAACACCGTCAGCGCTACGACCGACCGTAACGGCGGCGGAACAGCAAGGGTAAACTTCCATATCACGGCTCGCGGCGAGAATAGCGGAGAAATTAATATAGTACGTGAGAACATGTTCTATAACCCAAGCAATCTTGCAAAGGCAATCAATGGTGAACTTGTCTATATCGGTGATTTGTTGATGAACAATAAATTTGAAAAGGTAACTCTTTTCGACGTCAATGTCAACATCGAAGCCAGTTCACGCTGTGATGTAGCAGAGATTACGCGTGTCAATGCGCTTAATGGACAGGTAAAGCCAGGTGAGAATGTTACTGTGGAAGTGGAATTCCAACCATATAGGAATAAGAAATTTACCAAGACCTTTGAATTTAAAGTGCCGTCTAACCGCGAGCCAGGACCAATGCCGCTGATTGTCCGCGGCGGAGGAGCGTCGGCTTGGCTGGCCACTGTTTTACAAAAGCAGCAGTCAGCAGATGCTGTGCCTAAACTTGACGACAAAAAGACATTGAACGATTATCTGCAGGATTTTAAAGATTATGATAAGAACAATGAGCTTATCATAGATATTATGCCGGGAATGTCAGCAGTCCCACCAACAAAGGGCGGCGATAAACCAGCTGAAGAGCCACAGGCTGCCATGACTGTAAAGTCCCTGTTCAAAGGCAGTAAGGCAAAACAAAAATACCCTGTTGATTTTATTGTCGATGGCGAGACTGAGCTTATGGTACAAGTTGTTCGCTAGACTTGGAAGCAATAAAGAACTGTGATATTCTTCAGGGGTATCACAGTTTTTTCACAAAGAATTGCAGTAAATTGCAGGTAAAATCTTTTTTTTCTTGAATAATACCCTTGTAGTGGTTATTTTTGCATTTATAGGTTGAAATATGGGGGATACTACTGTGTTAACAGCTTTAAGCGAACGTTTAGGCAGAATGATACTGCGTTTTTGTACGAGCACAGGCAGGATTGTGATTTTGTTGATTGATACCTGCGTCAGGCTGCGGCATGCTGATATTCGCGAAACCATCAGACAAATGGCCAGATTGGGCGCTGACTCGCTGCCGATAGTCTTGATGACAATTATGTTTACCGGTATGGTACTGGCAGTAC
>CAYRVN010000154.1:1280-2833 GCA_964427675.1 uncultured Acidaminococcales bacterium | reverse complement strand
ATGACTTGTGCCGGCATTGGTATTGATTCGATGGTTATAGATAGCATTTCTGAAACAGAGAAAAAATATTTATCAAAATTTGCCTATGTGCTCCAAGGCACGGAACTTGTAAAACGTGAGCTTTTATGGAAAGACTGGCAGTACAAGTTCCAGGTAATGATAGATGATGATGGGATTTGGCGCGATGCCGCTTCTGTCATTGTCGCTAAAAGCCGTTATTATGCAGGATGGTTCTCGCTTGCCGACGGTGCTTCGCTCTCTTCACCTAAGCTGCATGTCTGTCTGTTCCGTGGGGTTAATAAACTGAATTTATTAAAATACCTGGCACTGATAGCTACGGACGCTCTAGCTACAGATAGTTCGGTTGAAATTGTCGAAGCACAAAAAGTGGAAATAAAATGTAATACAGAAAAATTCGCTGCAGAACTGGATGGCGATTGTCTGGTAACGTCGCCTCTGAGCATCAACCTGATTTCCAGCCCGATAAAGTTTATTGCGTAAGGTGGCGTTCAAGTGAAGAAAAATTGGCTTATAGGTGTTTTGTTCATAGTCTGTTTTGCCATTGAAGCTTTTTTTGCAGAGCGCTTTTATCGCGAAATAGTGCCGTTTCCTACAGAGGAATTTTGGTTTACTGCTTTAAACCTGTTTTTGCGTGATGTGCTTTTAATAAGTACGGTGAATTTGCTATATATCGTTCGCAAGAGAATCAGAGACAGAGTAAAACGCTATTTTCCTGTTGTCGTTATCGGCTTGGGGTATCTTGCTTTTGCGGCTTTCATGGTTAATTACTTGCGTCTTGATTGGGGCTTTCTGACTCTGCTTTCTATATTGGCAGGTTTGAATAATAACATACTACTCTGCCTTTTGGCGGCGATGTGTTATCATAAATGGCCGAATAAAGGAATGAAGGTCGTTTATTTCTTTGTGTATCTTTCGAGCTGCATAATCATGCTTTTTGATGCTGTTTATTTTTGGACTACTTCGATGCACGTCGAAAGCGTTTTGTTCAGGAATCTTAATTATTATTCTATTAAGGGTGTTTTGGAAACCTCAAAAGCACCTTTTCTTATTGGTGTTGCTGCCATCATTATTCTCATCTTTTTACTCTTCAGAGTAAGCAAACCTACCAAGAAGAAACCTAATTTTGCCTGGTCACTTTTGTGTGTTTCTATTTTCACTCTTTCTTTGAATTTTTCTTATTTGTCGATATCGGACAGCTTACATTTTGCAATCGACAAGGTCGGTGGTCTTTGGTCAGAGGCGGAAATCGAACAAACAAGACAAAATTACCGTAATGCCGTCGCCGTACCGGTAAACGTCAATTTTGTCAGCAAGGCGCTTTTTGATACTGACAGAATCGTCAAGGACCCTAAGAAACTTGAAAAACGCGACCTTTCTGAAAAAGATAAGGAAATTTTATTAGGCTTGGGCATTATTCCGGAGAAACATATTCCTGCACCGACTGCTGCAAAATATGATAAAATCGTACTTTTGGTTCTGGAATCCGTTCATCGTGATTTCGTGCACTATTACAATAAAAATATTCCTGCGGA
>CAYRVN010000154.1:0-1180 GCA_964427675.1 uncultured Acidaminococcales bacterium | reverse complement strand
CGTGGGCGTAATGACAAGATGCTCATGTTCACAAAAACTCTTGATATGCATCAGCCCTATCCTTACTATGGCCTGAAATGGGAAGATATGCCGGAAGCGGTTCGTGACAGCAAATTTGTTACTGTGAGAGGTATACACTGGGTTGACCACACGCTGCAGGAATTCTTCAAAGAAGCCGAAGCGAAAGGCTTGATGGATGACCGTACTTTGTTCATTATTACGAGCGACCACAATCCTCATTCCGGCGGCGAATATAAGGAATTGGTGGAAAATACCGCAGATACTCAGAGTATTGCACCGATACCGTTGATCTTCGTTTCCAAAAATTTGCAGCCGCTGGATGAACTGAAAACAGCTGAATATGCTAGTTCGATGGATTTGGCACCAACACTTTTACCATTGATGGGCATGGAAACGCCAAGAGATTTTCTGGGCAGGAACCTTTTGCAGCCCACGGATATTCCTTTCGCACTTGGTTATTTTGGCGGCAAGGCTTATTATTTCTCTGAATATCTGAGTTTTGTAGATACGTTGGATAATCCTTATCCTGCTACACCGCAGGAAGATGCCTTGGCAAACTTTATTGTCTGGGATTATGCCAGAAGGCACTAGGAGGCTTGACTATGGATTTTGTTCGTGCTGATTTGCATCTGCATAGCACAGCATCAGATGGAACCTGGCTGCCACATCAACTGGTTGCGGCGGCAAAGCAGGCAAATTTGGGCGCTATTGCGGTTACGGATCATGAAAGCGTTGCCAATGTGGCGCAGACAGAAGGATATGCACTGGAAGCAGGTATGCAATTCCTGCGTGGTGTCGAAATTTCAACGACCAAGGGTGAAACTTGCTTTCATGTGCTTGGCTACGGGATAGATATCACAGACAGACGTTTGTTGGAACTGCTCAACCATAATGAGTCCCTTTTGGCAAAAAAAGATGAGGACAGCATCCGCATCCTGGCTGAAAAAGGTTGGCCTGTTTCCCTCCGGGAGTTTAACGGCTACGAATATGACAGATGCCGCGGTGGCTGGAAGGCTTTGTGTTATTTGCAGGACAAGGGATTATGTTCAGATATTATGGATTTTTTTAATCGCATATTTACGAAAAAAAATATGCTAGGGTTTCCTGTTTTTCCTTCGATTGCAGAAACAATTGATGTTATCCATAACGCTGGCGGAGT
>CAYRVN010000153.1:0-2841 GCA_964427675.1 uncultured Acidaminococcales bacterium | reverse complement strand
TTAAAACTGTCGAATGCTCTTCGCCCAGCCAGACTGTCTTTGTTCTGGAAGCCAGACGCACTCCCTGCGGCAATGGTTGCCGTTTTGCAAAAGTAAGACCTTGTGAAGCTTCTTTGATTGCTCTAATATGTTCTGTCGTTGTGCCGCAGCAGCCGCCGAGTATAGTCGCTCCGGCTTCCACTAATTTGGGCACCCAGGCTGCCATCTCTTCGGGTGACAGTGGGAAAATCGTTTTGCCATCACGCAGCACCGGTATACCGGCATTAGGCTGTACGCTGATTGGCAAAGAAGTAGCTTCGCCTAATTCTTTAACTAACGGTAAAAGCTGTTCAGGTCCGAGCGAACAATTCATGCCGATGACAGAAATGCCCATTGGTTCCAGGATCGCCGCTGCTGTCCGCGGATCAGTACCAGTCACGGTCCTGCCCTGAGCATCATACGTCAGTTGGCATATAATAGGAAGATTGCTGACTGCTTTAGCCGCCAAAACACCTGCGCGCATCTCCTGGATATCGATGATCGTTTCAAACAAAATATAGTCAACGCCTGCTGCAGCAAGAGCCTTTATCTGTCTTGCATATGCTTCGCAGGCTTCCTCAAAACCCAAATCACCCAAAGGTGCTATCAAACGACCGCTTGGCCCTATGTTACCGGCAATCTGCATGCCAGGTTGCAAAGCTGCTCTTGCCGCGTTAACACCAGCCGTAATAATTTTTTCCGTTTCATCAGCTAAGCCAAAATAGCTAAGTTTCAATGGATTGGCTCCAAAAGTATTACACTCCAGAATATCGGCACCAGCCTCAGCATACTGCTTATGAATTTCTGTAACTGCTTCCGGGTGGGTTACTGAAGCATATTCCGGACAAGGTTTATCGGCAATGCCCAAAGCCTGCAGTCTTGTCCCCATAGCACCTTCAAAAATCTTAATCATTCTCATCCATCCCTTCGCATTGAGCAGTCTAGTTTAGTGCATTTATTACAACCTTTTGAAGGTATCTCTTCCTCAATATCAGGACAAAGCCCAATAACAGCGGTAATACTTTTGCGCGGCATCAGCATCAATGAATCGGTCAAGCTAACTCCTATCGCCTCAGCATTCGCCAGTTTTGCCACTTTGTCCTGTTCGCTCAAGTCCCAGTCACCGTAACCGGGGCTGAAACGAAATGTCATCTTGAAACCAAGTTTAGCGAATTTATTAACCAATAATTTCTCCAGTTCATCGGCTGTCTGTTCAACAGCAGCGGTTGCCGCCGCATCAATCAACATGCCCAATGCATACTCGCCTTTGGCAAAGGCATCGCTGGCAGCTTCCTCCACCATTTCACCAACTGTGGCCGACAGGAAAATTACCTGTGTAGCACTAGAAAGGTGCTTACGCAGAGAGTTGCCGGGAATGAAATATTCATCCGGCGCCTGTACACAAGCATGGCAGCAGTCGTAAGGATATACTGTCCATACTGTCTGCGGCTTTTTCAGCATCATAACTGTATTACAGGCTTCATCAACAAGATTTTTCGGGAAATCATGCCCTTTGCGCAAACCAGCATAACGTTTGGTTTCCTGGCGATCTATGTTATTTAAAATAGGTCTGTAAATATTATTTTGCATTATCATAACATCAACTCATTTCACGGCATAAAAAAACCGCTTGTTGTAGTATCATTAATTCTACAACAAGCGATAACTTTTAGCAATAATTCATACTAAACATATATGTTTCTATTTTTGTGCAAGATATTCAGGGTTTGCTCTTACAGGTATCACCAGTTTTTGGCCAGGCATCAGGTAGGCATTGCCTTCAAGTTTATTGGCTTCACAAATCCGATAAATTACCGCGCGCACATCCTCGCCTTCCTCAGTCCAGCGACCTGCTATTGCCCAAAGAGTATCGCCGCCGTGAACTACTACCTGCTGATTATGCCAATGTGTTGAAGCCTCCATCGTCACCATATTATATCCAGAGTATATAGCTATGCTCATGCACAGCACTAACAATAATTTTTTCATTTTTGCACCGCCTTTCATAAACACTTGTTCGTTATTTGCATATTATCACGAACATATGATTTTTGCAATACCAAAAGCGAACAAATTTTCGTTTTCATTTTACTTGTCCTGTTTAAATACCAACTTTGACGAAATTTTATTATTAATTATTAATAATAATTATCCTTTATTTGCATTATACCACAATGTTGTGGTATATAAAAGGTGGCACCACAATATATTGTGGTGCCACCTTAAGTTATTTTTAAATTTTTTGTAAAATTTTAATTGCTTTTTTCTTTGCTTTCTTCCAGTTTCCTTTTCATCCAGACAACCATCGCCAATTTCCCGAATTCGTGCCAGGTTGAACAATCAGTATTGCCTGCAATATATGCATTCCATTTATCCTGGTTGACGTTTTCTACTTCCAGCAAATTCATAATACCAAACCCGCTGCGCCAGATCATGTCATCCATAGAAGTGAACTTACTGTTCTCTTTCAAAAAATCAGGATTAAATAAGTTTTCAAAAGACACAAGATTCATAGCCTTGCCTAGTTCAGCATCATTTCTAAAAATATTCATATAATGCTGGAACTGCTCTTCAATTTCCGCACTTGTCATTATTTATAACCCTCCCACAAAAATTGCTTATAGCTATCCTAAGTAATTATACCTGCTGTATAGCTCAAAAACAAGATTTCTAAGCTTCTCTATGACTCACAATAGTTCAATTAGGAAACTCTCGAAAAAAACTATGTGATCTGTCAGGCAAGGAGTAAAGAGCTCCTCGCACTGCTAACACGCGACGATTCGCCTGCAAGCAGTCGGTCGCTGATGTGCAGCAAGCCCGTCA
>CAYRVN010000152.1:0-2855 GCA_964427675.1 uncultured Acidaminococcales bacterium | reverse complement strand
CGGTTTCATAGAAGACAATGCCGCCTTTATGTCCATTTTTAGCCTCTAAACGAGCCAGGTCAGCATATTCCATCATTTTTCCCAGATCAAGTTCATCTTTGCCAGGTCTGTAAACACCGAAGGCCAATGAAATATTGTACAAAGCACCGCTTGCTGCTATTTCATTCTTAATGCCTTCCTGAATAGCCAAGAGCCTTTGCCTCATCTCCACATCACCCATATCCCGCAAAAGGAGTACGAATAAATCATTGCTGCCATGGCCCAAAATCTCATCACAATTAATGGCATTTTCCAGATTGTGGGAAAGTAACTTTAAAAGCCTTTGTCCTTCCTTGGGTCCGAACCCAGTTGTAACGGCACGGAAATGGTTGATATCGAACATGACAATGACGTAATTACCACTGCCCACCAGTTCTGCTGCATCAATTTTAAACTTCTCGAAATTGCGGGCGCCTGTCAATCTATCATAAAATGCAATCTTTTCCAGTGCTTTTTCTTTTTGCTTCTCCAACAGATAAAAATAAGCGGAACCGGCTATGAACAACAAAATAATCGAAGCTATAATCTGGTAAAAATATTTCTTAACCAAAATATTTACAGTCAGGTTGTAAGGTACTTGTGCAATGTTGGAAGCTATAATCCTATTACGCTCCTCCGGCCTTATATTTGCTATTACCTTATTAATAATAACCAAAAGTTTGTGATCTCTTTCAAGGGAAAGAGCAAAGCTGAGATTCTGGCCGGAACTTCCATACGGCAATAGCTGTAAATTCTCGTTACCAGGTTCCTGCAGGTATTTCTGAAGAATATAACTATTATCGACGACAAAATCTACTTCACCATCGCGCATTGCTTCTTTAGCCGCTTCGAGTGTCCGGTAATTAGTGATTATAGCCATTGGATAATTTTTTTCCAAATTATGCCTGATACCCTCCCGTCCGTCTGCAATACCAACAGAAAATATTCCCGACGGAACATTCCCTTTCATGCTGATGAAAGAAAGCGGTAACTCCAGATATACCTTGCTTAAGCCAAGATTATAAAAACGCCCATCACCTGTGGCTTTGTCAAAACCGCAGATTAAATCGGCTTCCTTACTAGTAATTATTTTTGAAAAATTTTTATAATTCTCAGTCTTAATGAAACTAAATTTGAGACCAGTTTTCTCAGAAACAATTTGCAGAAAATCAACAGCAATACCCTTAACTGTTCCGTCTTCATCATCATAGTAGGCAACAGGCTGCCAGTTTGGGTCATAGGCAACCTTTAGCTCCGGTTGGCTTTTAATAAACTCAACTTCCTCGCGAGTGAATGAAAGCTTAAAAGCTGGGCTGCTGCCATAATATTTATCCTGCAAAGTCTCTCGGTACTGCAGATTATCAGCAAAAATTCTAGTACAGGCGTTATCAATGCTGTTAATCAGCGCCTGATTATCTTTGCGAGCAAGAAAGAATCCTGGCTGTGGCTGGAAGCGAGCAACGACCTTTCCCTGACCAATCGTTGCGAAAGTACTGGCGGCGACAGCATCAACCCTGCCTTCATGTAAAGCAATAAACATGTCATGCAGGTTGTCGAAATATTCTTTTTTAACATGAAAATAATTTGCTACAGCATATTCATCCAGGTTTCTCCCAATTTTGCTTCCCCGCAATACGCCGACGGTCATACCGTCAAACTTGGCAAAATCTTCATAATAAATATCTTCACGGTTTTGATCTACACATAAAACCGAATAAATCATACCTACATAATTTTGGGAATAAGCAAATTTATTTAATCTTTCAGGAGTTTTCTGCAAACTGGTCATCAGGTCAATTTCGCCATTCTCGAGCCTTGCCAGACATTCTTCCAAGGTGCCATAGACAAATTCGTAGTCCCATCCTGTATATTCGCCTATATCCTTTAGAAACTCATAGCTATAGCCGGAATAGCCATTATTACCATCAACACTCAAAAAACTGTCATAACCGTAATAACCTACTTTGATAATTTTCTTCTGTCCTTGCTCGGCGGCACAGGCAAAAGAAAAGCTGCCCAAAATGAAAAACAGGCAAGAAAACAACGTTATCACAAACAATTTCTGTTTTCTGAACCTGATCAACATTCTACGCAGCATATAGTCAGCACTCTCCCAATGTAAAATCGGCATATGCATATATTATCATATCACAAATATCTTTGTATATCAGCATTACATAGAGAAATGATTTTTTGTTTTATTTTTATACACTTTATAGTATTATTTTTTCTTATTGTACTCCTGCATAACAGGATCCATACCTTCTTTTAGCCAAAGTTCGATGGCATCCGCAGTACGCTTAACCGCTTCCGCTACAACTTCTGCCTCGTCGGCATAAAACCTCTGCAAAACATGCTTGATTACGTCTTTTCTTTCGCCGGAAGGATGTCCGATACCAACTTTAAACCGAGGAAATTCAGGCGTCCCCAAGTGTTCTTGAATTGATTTGATGCCATTGTGCCCGCCCGCAGAGCCTTTGCGTCTGATGCGCAGCTGACCACAGGGTAAGTCAAGATCATCCTGGATTACCGCGATGTCCTCAGGTGCAATATGGTAAAAATTGGCAAAATCAGCAACGGCAAAGCCGCTCAGGTTCATGTAGGTAGTGGGTTTAATCAGAAAAATCTTCTCCGGCAAGCGATGCTCAACATAATTAGCGTTGTCCGCTTCCTTCCACTTCGTTTCTCCCCAGCGACTCGCTAATTCATCGGCAACCATGAAGCCTATGTTGTGACGGGTGTTTTCGTATTCTTTCCCGACATTGCCAAGTCCTACAATTAATTTCATTGATTATTCCTTCCTGCTTTATTTTGCTTGTAATTCGTCAACAGTTACA
>CAYRVN010000151.1:0-2915 GCA_964427675.1 uncultured Acidaminococcales bacterium | reverse complement strand
TGCTCAACAAAAAATATGCATATCGTTTGGAATTATTGATGATAGCGTCAATGCTGATTTTCGCGGTGTTAATCGGCAGAATGGCCTATCTCCAATTGTATAAAGGTGACTACTACTATCGTCTTTCAGAAGGTAATCGTGTTCGTGCCGTAAAAATATTAGCACCACGCGGGATAATCTATGACTGCAATGGCGAAGAACTGGTAAAAAATGAGCCTGGTTTCGTAGTATCTTTATTGAGAACGAATAAGAAACCGGATCTGGCTGTAATTAACAAATTGGCAGCCATTATTGAAGTACCGCCCGAACAGATTTTGGAAAAAATCAAACAGAATGAAGACAGCTACGAACCAATTCGTATAAAAAGTAATCTTTCAGCAGCGATGGTGACCAAGATTGAAGAACAATCTGAGGAATTACCGGGGATATTGCTAGAACTGCAGTCAATAAGAAAATATGTAAATAACGAATTGGCAGTGCATGTTTTGGGCTACGTCGGTGAAGTCAGCGAGTATGAAATCAGCAAGGATCCAAATACTGATTTAAAGATTGGAAGTATTGTTGGTAAAGCAGGACTTGAACGTTTCTATGATAATTTCTTGCGAGGAACTGATGGCAGTTACCGCGAAGAAGTTGACGTTGCCGGCAGAATAGTACAAACATTGGACAAGTTGCCGCCAAAACCGGGACAGGGGCTTGTGCTTACAGTGGATGCTAAACTGCAGCGTGAAGCAGAAAAGATAGTGGATGAACACCTGAAATATTTGCGTTCCAGCGGCTTTGCACCTAATGCTAACGCAGCGGCTATCGTGGCAATCGACCCGCGTAATGGCGCTATTAAAGCCCTGGTCAGCAGACCTGGGTTTAATCCTAATTTATTTGTCAATGGCATATCTTCCAAGGATTGGCAGACAATTAACGATAATCCTTTTGATCCTATGTCCAATAAAGTAATTTCCGGTGAGTATCCGCCAGGCTCGACTTTTAAAATTGTGACTGGTTCAGCGGCTCTTGAAACAGGAAAAGTGACACCAGAAGAAATGATTTTTGACTCAGGAAAACACTGGCTGATTCCTATGGGGAACTCTGAGGGTGAAGCGCTGGGGTGGATCAATTTCCATAAAGCTCTGGCTGCTTCAGACAACGTATATTTCTATGAGATGGGTAATCGCGTAGGTATTGACGTTCTTAAAAAATATGCGGCGTTATTTGGCTTTGGCAAGACTACGGGCATTGATTTGTTCGGAGAAACCGAAGGTATTATTGCGAGCCCGGAGTATAAAATGAAAGTTTTTGATGAGGACTGGTATCTTGGCGATACCTTTAATGCGGCTATAGGACAGGGCTTTAATCTTGCCACTCCTCTGCAGCTGGCGGTCATGTTAAGCGCGGTTGCTAATAATGGTGACATTTATAAACCGCATCTGGTAGAGAAAATTGTCAATGACGACGGCAGTGTCGTTAAAGAAATTAAGCCTGAAAAAATAGGCCATTTGCCTGTTTCCAAAGAGACGTTGGAACTTCTTCAAAGTGCATTGAAAGCGGTTGCACAGGAAGGTGGTACAGCAGCTCAGCTTGCCAATTTGTCTGTGCCTGTTGCCGGCAAGACCGGTACGGCAGAGAACCCGCATGGTAAGGATCACGGCTTATTTGTAGGCTACGCTCCCGCGGACAATCCTAATCTGGTAGTTGTTGCCGTTATTGATCAGGGTGGTTTTGGCTCTGTATCTGCAGCACCAATTGTACAGAGAATATTCGAATACGTTTTTCCACCGAAACAACCAGCGTTAGTTAATACTCAGAAAAAGCAGTAGGAAGGTTTGAAATGGGATTAGGAAGAATACTGAAAAGGTTGGACTACGTCCTGCTGTTCGCTGTTTTAGCGCTTACAGCAATAGGAATTACATTGATTGGCAGCGCTACGCATATTAATCTTGTCTCGGAAGACCGCTATTGGTACGTGCAGAGGCAAAGCATGTTCGCTGTGTTTAATTTAATATTCATTTTTTTCTCTTTGCGTTTTGATTATCGATTATTGGAAGATATGTCTAAAAGACTTTATATTTTCAATTTAGTGATGCTGCTAGCTGTTATGTTCTTTGGCCATGCAGCACTTGGCGCCCAACGTTGGATTCAAATAGGGCCTGTGAGTATTCAGCCAAGTGAATTTTCTAAAATAATTATGATAGTTGCTCTTTCTGCCTTCATTAATAAGAGACTGGATAACCTTGATTCCTTCTGGAGCTGGTTCCCTGTTTTCGGTTATGTGTTAGTGCCGTTTCTCTTAGTCATGAAGCAGCCTGACCTTGGTACGGCGTTGGTTTTTGCGGCTATTTTAACCGGACTTATGATAATCTGCGGATTTAAAAAGAAATTTTTTGTCCGTTTATTTGGCATAGGTATTGTTTCCGCACCTCTATTATGGATGGTACTTCATGATTACCAGAAGATGCGATTAAAAGTCTTTCTTGATCCGGGATTAGAGCCGCAAGGCGCAGGTTATCACGTTATTCAGTCGATGATTGCGATTGGTTCCGGGATGTTGACAGGCAAGGGCTTATTTTCAGGAACGCAGAGCCAGCTGGACTTTTTGCCAGAAAATCACACCGACTTCATTTTTGCAGTTGCCGGCGAAGAATTTGGCTTTATTGGCACGACGATAATTCTGCTTCTTTATCTGGTAGTAATTTATCGCGGTCTTAATATAGCAATGAACGCCACGGATGATTTCGGCACCTTATTGGCGACAGGCATAGTATCTATGTTTGTCTTCCATGTTTTGGTCAATGTAGGTATGACGGCAGGGATTATGCCTGTTACCGGTGTGCCTTTGCCCTTTATGAGCTATGGCGTCAGTTCATTGACAACGAATATGGTTTTAATTGGTTTATTGCTTAATATAAATATGCGTCAGC
>CAYRVN010000150.1:0-2915 GCA_964427675.1 uncultured Acidaminococcales bacterium | reverse complement strand
TGCTCAACAAAAAATATGCATATCGTTTGGAATTATTGATGATAGCGTCAATGCTAATTTTCGCGGTGTTAATCGGCAGAATGGCCTATCTCCAACTGTATAAAGGTGACTACTATTATCGTCTTTCGGAAGGCAACCGTGTTCGTGCAGTAAAAATATTAGCACCACGCGGCATAATTTATGATTGTAATGGCGAAGAACTGGTCAAGAATGAACCTGGTTTCGTAGTATCGTTGCTGAGAACGAATAAGAAACCAGACCTGGCCGTAATTAACAAATTGGCAGCCATTATTGAGGTACCGCCCGAACAGATTTTAGAAAAAATCAAACAGAACGAAGATAGTTACGAACCAATTCGTATTAAAAGCAATCTCTCAGCAGCGATGGTAACCAAGATTGAAGAGCAATCCGAGGAATTACCAGGCATATTGCTGGAACTTCAGTCGATAAGAAAATATGTAAATAATGAATTGGCAGTACATGTTTTAGGCTATGTAGGAGAAGTCAGCGAATATGAAATCAGCAAGGACCCGAATACTGATTTAAAGATTGGCAGTATTGTCGGTAAAGCAGGACTTGAGCGTTTTTATGATAATTTCTTGCGTGGAACTGATGGCAGTTACCGCGAAGAAGTTGACGTTGCCGGCAGGATTGTACAAACATTGGATAAGCTGCCGCCAAAACCGGGACAGGGGCTTGTTCTTACTGTGGATGCAAAACTGCAGCGTGAAGCAGAAAAGATTGTGGATGAACACTTGAAATATTTGCGCTCCAGCGGCTTTGCACCTAATGCTAATGCGGCTGCTATCGTGGCCATCGACCCGCGCAATGGCGCAATTAAAGCTTTGGTCAGCAGACCTGGATTTAATCCTAATTTATTTGTTAATGGCATATCTTCTAAGGATTGGCAGACAATTAACGATAATCCTTTTGATCCTATGTCCAATAAAGTCATTTCCGGCGAGTATCCGCCAGGTTCGACTTTTAAAATTGTAACTGGTTCAGCGGCCCTCGAAACAGGAAAAGTTACACCTGAGGAAATGATTTTTGACTCAGGTAAACACTGGCTGATTCCGATGGGTAATGCTGAAGGTGAAGCATTGGGCTGGCTTAATTTTCATAAAGCACTGGCTGCTTCAGACAACGTATATTTTTATGAGATGGGTAATCGCGTAGGTATCGACGTGCTTAAAAAATATGCAGCGTTATTTGGCTTTGGCAAGACTACAGGTATTGATTTGTTTGGAGAAACCGAAGGTATTATTGCGAGCCCAGAATATAAAATGAAAGTTTTTGATGAGGACTGGTATCTTGGCGATACCTTTAATGCCGCTATAGGACAGGGCTTTAATCTTGCCACTCCTTTGCAGCTGGCGGTCATGTTAAGCGCGGTCGCAAATAATGGTGACATTTATAAACCGCATCTGGTGGAGAAAATTGTCAATGACGACGGCAGTGTCGTTAAAGAAATTAAGCCCGAAAAAATAGGCCATTTGCCTGTTTCCAAGGAGACTTTAGAACTTCTTCAAAGTGCATTGAAAGCGGTTGCGCAGGAAGGTGGTACAGCAGCTCAGCTGGCCAATTTGTCTGTGCCTGTTGCCGGCAAGACCGGTACGGCAGAAAACCCGCATGGTAAGGATCACGGCTTATTTGTAGGCTACGCTCCCGCCGACAATCCTAATCTGGTAGTTGTTGCCGTTATTGATCAGGGTGGTTTTGGTTCTGTATCCGCAGCACCAATTGTACAGAGAATATTCGAATACGTTTTTCCACCAAAACAGCCAGCGTTAGTTAATACTCAGAAAAAGCAGTAGGAAGGTTTGAAATGGGATTAGGAAGAATACTGAAAAGGTTGGACTACGTCCTGCTGTTCGCTGTTTTAGCGCTTACAGCAATAGGAATTACATTGATTGGCAGCGCTACGCATATTAATCTTGTCTCGGAAGACCGCTATTGGTACGTGCAGAGGCAAAGCATGTTCGCTGTGTTTAATTTAATATTCATTTTTTTCTCTTTGCGTTTTGATTATCGCTTATTGGAAGATATGTCTAAAAAACTTTATATTTTCAATTTAGTGATGCTGCTCGCTGTTATGTTCTTTGGTCATGCGGCACTTGGCGCCCAACGTTGGATTCAAATAGGGCCTGTGAGCATTCAGCCAAGTGAATTTTCCAAGATAATTATGATAGTTGCGCTTTCTGCCTTCATTAATAAGAGGCTGGATAACCTTGATTCCTTCTGGAGCTGGTTTCCTGTTTTTGGTTATGTGTCAGTACCGTTTCTCTTAGTAATGAAGCAGCCTGACCTTGGTACTGCGTTGGTTTTTGCGGCTATCTTAACCGGACTTATGATAATCTGCGGATTTAAAAAGAAATTTTTTGTCCGTTTATTTGGCATAGGTATTGTTTCCGCGCCTCTATTATGGATGGTGCTTCATGATTACCAGAAGATGCGATTAAAAGTCTTTCTTGATCCAGGGCTCGAACCGCAAGGGGCAGGTTATCACGTTATTCAGTCGATGATTGCGATTGGTTCGGGTATGTTGACAGGCAAAGGACTTTTTTCCGGAACTCAAAGCCAATTGGATTTTCTGCCTGAAAACCATACCGACTTCATTTTTGCAGTTGCCGGCGAGGAATTTGGTTTTATTGGTACGACGATAATTTTGCTTCTTTATCTGGTAGTAATCTATCGAGGCCTCAATATAGCTATGAATGCTACAGATGATTTTGGCACTTTATTGGCGACCGGCATAGTATCGATGTTTGTTTTCCATGTTTTGGTCAATGTGGGAATGACCGCAGGAATTATGCCTGTAACCGGCGTCCCATTACCATTTATGAGTTACGGCGTAAGCTCGTTGACAACGAATATGGTTTTAATTGGTTTATTGCTTAATATAAATATGCGTCAGC
>CAYRVN010000149.1:0-3049 GCA_964427675.1 uncultured Acidaminococcales bacterium | reverse complement strand
CACTGGTAAAAATATAGAAGGCACCTAACAGTCCGCCTGTCCACATCCAGAAACTGGACTGCTTCAAGGCACTGAGGTCAGGCACTGTTTCCAAACCGTAATATGCGGAAACAAAGTAAAGCACTGCCAAGCCTAACGTACCAACCAAAAAGCTAATGAGGGAAGTCAAAATCGGGCTGCCCAAATAATGCAAAAGCTTGCCGTTAATTGCTACCTGCGAAGATACCGTGGCCCCGGCTATGACGGCCAATAAATAATAAAGCATGTATTTCTCCCTTTAGCTAAATTAAACTTATGTGACTATTCTTCGTATGCGGCGACAATTTCTCCGTAATACAAAGTATGGTAATCACCATTTGCGTACCACGCCTTATCGTTATTCTCATCCAACAAGGTTGGTTCCATTGTCTGTTTATAGACGATTTTACATTCGAAATGCAAGCCGCAGCCTTTAATTACCGGCACGCTAACAGCTTTGCCCGGTAACAACGTTAATCCCGCAGCGCTGATTTTATCCATATCGCGACCTGACTTAGTACCACATAGACCCAAAGCTTTTTTCATTTCGTTAACAGGAATACTTACTGTGAATTCGGAGCTTTTTTCAATCAATTCGTGAGTGTAACGGGACTGGCGTATCATAACCATGAAACATGGTTTTTGCCATACTGTTCCGATACTGCCCCAGCCAATCGTCATCGTATTTACTTTACCGTCAGCTGCTGTAGTCAGAAAAGCTCCTTTTGGTAAAATTGCCAATGCCTGCGTTAAATATTGTTCAGATATCAATTCTTGTGACATAATCCTAGCCTCCTAATATACAATACAAAAATTATAGCACAGACCTGTTATTAATTATATTTCTGTCTTTTAAATTATTTTAGTCGCACCTGGTCCAGAGACAATTGCTGCAGGTAAAGCAGCGACCTTCCGGCCTTAAAGTTTTTTGACCGCACTGTGGGCAAGCTAAGAGACCATTGTCTTCTTCGTTTTCGTCAATCAATTTTACTGCTGCCGGCTTAACAGGCGCATTCATTTTCTTCTCTTTAACTAAAGAATTTCCTTCGAGTTTATAGATAGCCTCAATCGCTTCGGCAATCGCGGTACCGCAGGAATTGGAAACACTGGTGTCACCCTTAGCTTTCAAAGTAGCGCAGGCCGAGCAGTGGCTTGATTTCATCTCTGCCACTATTTCCTGTACGCTGATGCCGCTCCTGAGACATAAGGAAGCAAGACGCGTAATGGTCGCGATATTGGAAGAACACCCTTGCGAAGCGCTGGTAAAAACTTCTACAATATGACCTGTGTCATTGGTATAAACATGGTTATACAGATTCTTGACGCAGGCAGTATGTTTAACAACCTTGGAACCGCTGACATCGCCAAGATCAGTAGACTTAATCGGTGCAATGCTGTCAAAGTGAACACAGTCAGAGGCTTTGTTTGTTGAAGGTTTTTCTTTCTTTTCCGGTTCGCTGATTAAGATAGCCGCCCTTTCGCAACCGCTTCGGAAAACAGTGATACCTTTGCAGCCTTTTGCCCAGGCAGTATAAAAAACATTGAAAACGTCTTCGACTGTAGCTTCTTGTTTCAAATTAACTGTAGATGATATCGCATTATCAACGTATTTTTGCATCGCAGCCTGCAGCTCAACACGCTCTAACGGTTCTATGTCATGTGTAGACACGACGTAAGGGAATTGCTCCCTGATTTGTTCGTTGGTAGTTTTTTCAATATCTATACAATTGTGTCTGAGCAAATCTGCTACTGATTTAGCAACTACTTTAAAATATTTTTGCTCTTTTTGCAGAGCATGAGTCGTGCGTTCATAACTTAGCTGGAATAACGGTTCGATGCCGCCGGAAAGACCTGACATCGTAGCAATGCTGCCCGTCGGAGCTACGGAAAGCAAAGAACCGTTCCTTAACCCATATTTTTCGATATCAGCTAAAAGTTCCGGATACATTTGAATGATTGGTGATTTCTTAATATATTCAAAATTGAATTTTTTGAAAGAACCTTTTTCCTTAGCCAGCTTGTTGGAAGTTTTCAAGGCGTTATACATAATTTTGTTCATCAGTTCATCGACAAGTGCAATTGATTCCGGGGAACCATAACGCAAGCCAAGCGCAATGAAAGCATCTGCCAGGCCAAAAACGCCTAAACCGACAGCACGCCAATCTTCAATGCACTTTTTATTTTCGGGCAGCGGCTGCATATCATAACCATAGTCCAGTATTTCATCCAATGCTCTGATGCCTGTCTGTACCGCTTCGGCAAGATAGTCAAAGTCTATAGCCGCTTCTTTGGTAAAAGGATTTTTCACTGCATTATAGATATTGATACTGCCTAAATTACAGGCGTTGTAGGCGTTGCCGAGGTACTCAGCGCACGGATTGCTGATTTCGATGTAATATTCATCAGCTGGATAACCTGCTAAGAGATTATGTGAACGAATGCGATCCATGAACAAACAGCCAGGCTCCGCCCAGTCATAGTTGGCGCGGGCAAACTTAAGGAAAAAGTCACGGGCGTTAATGACCTTGCTGATCTTTTCGCCAGTCGTCTCCACATCAAATCTCAGCGTATACTCTTTATTATCGCGAACCGCTTCCATAAATTCATTATTGAACAGAATTGATATGTTAGCGCTTTGGATTTTTGTATTATTCTTTTTTACTTCCAGAAAATATTCAATGTCAGGATGACTGCAGTCCAAACCAATCAAGAGCGCTGCTCGTCTGTTATTAGCACCAATGACATTGCCGGCCGCATCATAAATTTCCATAAAACTGACCGCACCAGTCGACGTTTTTGCCGCATTATAAACACGTGCACCTTTAGGACGCAGCTTAGACAAGGAAACGCCACATCCGCCGCCATAACTGAATATTCTAGCCATCTTCTTCGCAATTTCAAAGATTGATTCGATGTTATCATCCGGACTTGGCAAAATATAACAGTTCGACATGCTGGCTTTGAATTTACCCTTAGAGCCAGCGCCATAAAGCGACCTGCCCGCAGGAAAGAAATCTGCACGGTAAAGTGC
>CAYRVN010000148.1:0-3059 GCA_964427675.1 uncultured Acidaminococcales bacterium | reverse complement strand
GATGGCTTCGACTACAAAAAGAACATCATCATCATCAGCAATCAGTCACCAGCTATTGCGCAGGAAATCATTAAGATTGTTGGCCGTGGTGTAACCTTTCTACACGGCGAAGGTGCTTTTACCCACCAGCCAAGGGAAGTCCTTCTGGTCGTGGCCAAACTTACCCAACTTGCCCAGATCAAGGGAATTGTTAATAATATAGATCCTACTGCCTTTATGATTATCCATGATGTTACCGATGTTATGGGTAAGGGTTTTACAAATATACCTGCTATGAAAAAGAAAAATGATAAAAAGTAAAAATAATTTTTAAAAATATATAAAAAAAAATTCATGGCTGTCGCGTTTTTTAAAAAAATGCGGCAGCTATGCCATTTTTAGGGCATATTATTATTTTAGGGACATTTCGTGTCCATGCTGGACAAAATACATCCACTGTGTTATACTCAGTTCATAAGATAGTTAAGGGAGGAATTTACATGACATTCAAAAAATTCTTTGCAGCGTTAATCAATACGCATTTCTACCTGGTGCACTGATTCATGAATAAGCAAAAAATAACTAAAGAAAAAAGATAAAGGACGCAAATCCACAAAAATGGAATTTGCGTCCTTTATCTTTATTTGTCTATTTTTTCGAAAGTGTTAGTCAATGCAGCAAATTCTTCCAGTGAAAGAGTTTCGCCGCGCCTTTTACCGTCAATCCCTGCCAGCTCCAGCCATGCCGAAGCCTGTTCACTGTCAATGCCCATATTTTTCAGAGCATTGCTCAGCATCTTTCTTCTCACAGAAAATGCTGCCTTCACCACACGGAAGAACAATTTTTCCTCCACGACCTTTACCGGTGGTTCTTGCCTGCGTTTGCAGACTATGACTGCCGAATCAACAGAAGGAGGAGGCACAAACGAACCAGGAGGCACAAGAAAAGCAATTTCCGGCTCTGTGTAATATTTAATTGCTACGGAGAGCGCTCCATAATCCTTGCCACCGGGTTTTGCAACCATACGCTCCGCAACTTCTTTTTGAACCATAGCTACCATACGTTCCATCGGCAGCTTCTGTTCCAGCAGGTTGAAAATAATCGGCGTAGTAATGTAGTAAGGAAGATTGGCAACGACCTTGAAATTTTCCTTCGGTACGGCTTTTCTTATATCAAGCTGCAAAATATCGTCATTAATAATTTCAATATTATCATAGCCTGCCAGCGTTTTAGCCAAAACAGGCAGCAGCCTGCGGTCAAGCTCGACAGCCACGACCTGGGCGCCAGTTGTTGCCAAAGCCTGAGTAAGCGTACCAATGCCAGGTCCTACTTCCAGCACAGTATCCGCAGCAGTTAACTCAGCTGCTGTTATTATTTTATTGACAATTTGTTCATCTACCAAAAAATTCTGTCCCAATCTTTTATCAGCACGCAGATTGAATGTTTTCAGAATGTGTGCCGTGACTTCCTTTTTTGCAATAACCGGTTGTTCCATCTTATACCTCTGTTTGCGCAACTGCCGCAAGAAATTCTTCCCGGGTCACGCCATAATTATTTAACCTTACCAAGAACTGTTTGGCATTGGCATAACCTATGCCTAAAACTGCGCCAATCTTATCGCGACGTTCTGCCGCATCCTCAGAACCTGAAAGCCCATAAATGAACAAGTCCCGGTTAGAAAACTCAAACCGGGGCTCGAACTCATGAAAACGAACCTTGGCAAGGGCTTGCCTGATTGCCTCAGGAGAGGCCTGCTCGATGCCAACGTCATTATTAGCGGTTGCATCAAGCTTAGGCACAAATGCCTGACCTGCTCTGGGGAATCTTTCTGTCAGATATTTTCTGATTCGCTCGCCCGCACCATCTGGGTCTGTAAGGATAATGATTCCACGTTTTTCATAAGCAGACTGGATTTTTTTCAGTGTATAAGGAGCCAGTGTAAAGCCGCCTGTCTCAATTGTTTCGGCATTAAGTGCTTTTTTTATGGCAACAGTATCCATTTTGCCTTCAACAACCAATACTTCTTTCAGCAATCTGTTCTCCCCTTTTACAGCTACTCAAGAATGTACATTTCCACATTACGACGTCCAAAACTAATAGCGTCATAGTAGTTGTCCATAAATAAATCAATACGATTACCGATTATAGCGCCGCCAGTGTCACCCGCAACCGCAAAGCCATACCCCGGAATATAAACCCTGGTTCCATAAGGAATAACATCAGGGTCAACGGCTATGATACCATGCTTAGGTACTAAACCGATGGACGTAACGCCGTCACCATCGCCGCCCTCAAGCGTATAAGCCGTTGCTTCCATGTTTTTCATCATACGATAGCTTACTTTACCCCTCGAAGTTTCTACAGTCTTCCCAGTGCCAACTGCAACAATTTCCGACTGCGGTTCCGCTGTAATTGTTTCCCCTATTACGCGTTTGATTATTTCCCCATCAATATTGGTATAGCTAACGGTGACAATTTTTTCACCATTTTGGCCAGCTGCCAATATCTTTTCTTCACCAAAAGTCAGGTGCGAGTCCTGCCTTCGTTCTACGGTGAATGGTATTGAACGCCTTTCTTCTTCGATTCTGGTATCAGAATCCAGTATGTTGATTTCCATGCCAGGTACCGGTTTAGCGTCCAAAGACGGATAAACGGTACAGTCCCTATAATCAATGTCTAATGCTTGCAATACCTCTTTTACTGTTCCGCGGCCGATTGAATACTCTGTTGATTCGCCGGCAATCCATACCTTGACAGGCATGGCGCGTACAACCTCAATTGTCGAACCTTCTTCCAATCTGTTTTTATTCACTACGAAATAGCCATCATTATCAGCCAACATTATGCCGGCTTCCTTCAACGCACTTTTGGGATCCATTGCTCTGGTTTCCAGCGTTACTGCTTTGCCATCTACCAAAATGGAAATCTGTTTTTTGGCAGCGACAAAACCAAGTAAACACAAGGTTAAGATCAGAAATAACCCTAAGGCAAGCATTTTATAGGGACGGTTAAAGATAGTTTTTTGTTCCATCATAACCCTCCTTTAAAAATTCAATGAATTATATCACGTGAATTTTTAA
>CAYRVN010000147.1:0-3072 GCA_964427675.1 uncultured Acidaminococcales bacterium | reverse complement strand
GTCGATTGCTTTAGCTACGGCCTGCTCAAACAGATTTTAATTTTCTTTGCGCAAAAATAAACATCAGGTTGATAAATAATACTACCAAAATCAGCAATGCACCGATACCGTTGGCGATGGCAACGCGATCAGGAACAAGCCCGATACCCATTACATACCAAAGATGCACTGCCAATGTTTCGCCACCGGCAAAAACATCAAAATCAGCCATATACCTGGAAACCGTAGTTCCCGCCGTAAAAATCAAAATAGCGCTTTCGCCTATAGCACGGCCGCTGGCCAGCATGATACCTGTAATTATACCACCCATTGCTTCCGGCAACACTACTTTGCGTATGGTCTGCCATTTCGTTGCGCCTAAAGCAAGACTTGCCTCTCGATAGGTCTGAGGAACGGTCTGCAATGCTTCCTCTGTCACTCTTACAAGCAGAGGCAGATTCAATAGCGACAAGGATAACGCACCACCGAGGATACTGAATCCCATTCCCAAAAAATCAACAAACACGATCATACCGAAAAGGCCTAAAACTATAGAAGGCACTGTCGCGAGGCTTTCAGTGCTTAGACGAATAAATCTGGTCAAAGCTGTATCTTTAGCATATTCAGATAGGTATATAGCGGCACCTAGTGCGATAAATATCGAAAAAGCCATAGACAAGACAAGAATATAGATAGTATTGAATAGTTGTGGTCCAACCCCGCCACCAGCTTCCGTATCGCTTGGCATACCAAAAATAAATTTCGGCGATAATACAGGTAAGCCTTTATAAAGCATATAGCCTAGAAATGCTGCCAGAATGGCAATCAGCATAAAGCCAATAAACCACAAAAAGACTTTTGCGATTTTATCCTGTGTTTTCGCATTCATGCTTCCACCGCCTTTTTCGCACTTATTTTGCGTACGATAAGAATCATGATAAGAGAAATCAGGAGCAGCACCAAGGCCATCAGGAATAAGGCATTACCCCATGTAGAACCAAAGGGCGTATTGCCCATTTCAACCACTATTTCACTTGGCAGCGTACTGGTCGGTGAAAATAGGGAGTCGGCGAGCCTCGGCGTATTGCCGATAACCATCTGCACCGCCATCGTTTCACCAATCGCGCGTGCCATACCTAAAATAATGGCAGTAACAATTCCTGGTTTAGCCGCCGGCAGGACAATATGCCAGATTGTCTGCCAATAGGTTGCTCCTAGTGCTACTGAGCCCTCTTCCAGCATTTTGGGAACAGCAAGTAATGCATCTGTCGAAATGCTGATTACCGTTGGCAAAATCATGATTGCCAGGATAAAAGAAGCTGTGAAAATACCGAAACCGACAGGCACGCCAAAATACTCGCGTACCGCCGGGACCACAACTGTCAGCCCAATGAAACCATATACAACAGAAGGAATTGCCATATAAAGATTCACAGCCGGCTTCATGATCTCACACATCCATTTAGGTGCGAGTTTAGCCATAAAGACAGCACCCATGATCCCTATGGGTCCTCCCACCAAGATAGAAAGAAAAGTCACAAGCAAACTACCAAAAATAAAACTTAACGCTCCGTATTGCCCATTGTCCGGGTTCCATTTAGCCGAAAAGAAAAACTCAAATGGGCTGACATCCAAAAATGTCTGCAAACCCTGCTGCCCCATGAAAATAATAAGGGCAATAATTACTACCGTAAGAAAAGCCGCACTGCAGAGCAATATGTTTTTTGCCAGTTTTTCGCTGCGAAGCCTGTCAAGGTCATATTTTTTCATAATTATCTCCCATTACCAAAAAACCAGGTCCATTAATGTCCCTGGTTTTTTTAGTTAAACTTATCTTAAGTATTAAAATATCTGTATATCCAAGAAGCTTAAATTATTTCTTCATTTTGGTGATAGGCACAAATCCTTGCTTCTCAGCATTGGCATTTTGGAACTCAGCGCTGGTTACGTAGTCAATGAAGGCCTTTACAGCACCCTTAGGTTCACCTTTAGTAAACATGCGGCCGAAGGTATATACTGGGTATTTGCCGTCAACAACTGCGGCGATGGAATATTTCACGCCGTCATAAGACAGAGCTTTTATGCTGCCATCAACATAAGCGGCATCTACATAGCCGATAGCACCAGGAGTTGTTGCGATAGCAGAGCGAACAGCACCATTGGAATCCTGAATTACTGCTGCATCCGTGAATTCAGCACCCTTTAAAACTACCTCAGCAATTGTTGCACGAGAACCGGAAGATTTTGCTCTGTGCACTAAGGTTATTTGTTGATCCTTGCCGCCAACTTCTTTCCAGTTTTTAATCTTACCAGTAAGGATGTCCACATATTGTTGAGCGGACAGGTTATCAACAGGTACGTCTTTATTAGCGATGAAAACGAACGGTATGCCTACAAGTTTCGTTTCTACCATGCCTTTGTCTTTCAAGTCGGCTGCCAGAGCAACATCAGAGTTGCCGATATCTACGGAACCCGCTGCCGCTTGCTTTTGACCAGTGAAGGAGCCGCCGCCGGATAAGTTGATAGTAACTTTATCATGTTTCTTATAAAACTCTTCCTGGCCGACTTTTAAAAGTGGCAGCAAGGCAGTTGAACCTGAAGCGGAAATTTTGCCTTCGACCTTCGTCGTTGCTGCTTTATTGTCTTTCTTATCGCTGCCGCAGCCAGCCACTAAACTCATGCCAACAGCCAGTGTTAACGCCATTACTGTAGCTTTTTTAAAAATACTTTTCACTTTTACTTCCCCCTTGAAATTTTTGTGTTCTGGTAATGATTTCATTATAAGGGTAGATTGTTATGACAGTATTACGGCATTGTTAAGGTTTTGTTAAGATTATTTTTTGGGAACACGCTGTCCTGTAACCAGATAAATGACCCATTCTGCAAGGTTAGTCGCATGATCGCCAATACGCTCTATTCTCTGCACGACCTTGTTTAAATCAAGTCCTTGCTCAATATTTGCCTGATCCTTCATCATATAGAACAAGATATCACGTTTACAGGTGTCACATATCTCATCGACTTTATCATCAGCCGCGCATACTTCAGCTGCTGCGTTAACATCTAATTCAACATAGGACTTCAGCACTTTTT
>CAYRVN010000146.1:0-3128 GCA_964427675.1 uncultured Acidaminococcales bacterium | reverse complement strand
ATACATTCGGGTCGTATTCAACTTTTACCGTTTCGGCATGTCCGGTATTTTTGTAACATACATCTTCGTAACTCGGATTTTCCGTCCGCCCGTTGGCATAACCGACTTCGGTTGCCACTACGCCCTCCAAGGAGCTCAGGTATTTTTCTGTGCCCCAGAAGCAGCCGCCAGCAATATATATTTGTGCCATATTATTCACACCTTCCTTACATATCTATGTTATTTGCGTAGAAGCTTTTAACGCTTCCTCCAGTTTGCAAGCAAGCTCTTTTACAGCAGGCTCCCTAACGATTGTTGAATGGTTAGCGTCAATATCAACGACTTGGACCCGTTCAGCAAGATTAGCCCAGCCTTTCAAGGTCTCTTCTGCGTAATTCTTTTGTCCTTGCTTTGCATTAAAATACGTAATTGTTCCCTGGTAGCTTCCCGGCTTGTAGTTCCGACCAGCATATTGAAGAAGGTTTTTCTTCAACGCTGTTTGATTCAACTTTTTGTCCAAAGGTGCCGGATAACTCCGCATAAAACGCTTTACCTTTAATCTTTCTATCTCGTCCAGCGTCTTCTGTTTCAGATAATGAAAAATTTGAAGAAAGGGTACGCTTGCTAATTTTTGATAATTATGCTTGAGCTTTTTCCAAAGCGGTTTCCGCCTTTTTTTATTCAATAGCCGCGTGTCAAGCATAGCTAAAAGTGCAACCGCTTGATTTTGTTCTTGAAGTTGCCGACTTATTTCGTAGGCAATCAGCCCTCCAAGGGAGTGACCTGCAAGGTAATATGGGCCATTCGGCTGAACAGTGCGAATTTCCTGTATATAGCAACGTGCTAAGTCAACGATACTTATTGGGTGCTGGATATTCTTTGCCTCCAGATTCAGCGACAAGCCAAAAACAGTCTGCTCTTTGTCCAAATAATCGGCTAGCTTACGGTAGGTGAGGACATCACCGCCAACATTGTGGATACAAAAAAGCGGCTGTCGACTGCCAACAGGATTAATCGGCACTACGAAATCCAATCTCTGTGAAGTTGAACTTTCCCTGTCAATTACTGTCGCCAATTTTTGAATAGTACGATTGGCCAAAATAGTACCAGCTGGCATTTTGACTGCTAACACTCGCTCGATCTCCGCAAAAAGCATCTCTGCCATAAGAGAATCGCCGCCTGCCTCAAAAAAGTCCTCCGTTTTGCTGATATGCTGGACTTTGAACAACTCACACCAAATGTCTGCCAATATTTTTTCTGTTTTATTATTGAACTCAACATCATCTGCCGCAGCAGTTTCAAGCAGCTTAGCAGGAAATTCTTCCGGGTGGTTTTGTATGTAATGGTAAAGAAGCCGGCGCTGAACTTTACCATTAGCACTCTTGGGTATCTTAGTAACGAATAAAATTTGTGCAGGGACCTTAGCCAACGATATTCTGTCGCTTAGAAACTCTTTCAACTGTTCTGTTGTTAACGAAGAATCAGGTGTCAAAACCGCGAGTGCCATTGGCACCTCCCCCAAATAGGAATGCGGCGCTGCAAAGACAGCAGCTTCCATAACATCTTCATGCCGACAAAGAATTTCTTCTATTTCATAAGGAGAAATTTTGACACCGCCTCTGTTGATTATCTCCTTAATGCGTCCTGTGATGAAGATATGACCATCTTCATCAATATATCCTTGATCGCCGGTTCTAAACCATCCACCTTGCAAAAACATCTGCTCGCTATTGCTGACATTTTCGTAACCTTTGGTGACGTTCTCGCCTCTTATGACGATTTCCCCAGATGCCAATTGAGGCAGAAATTTTTCTTGCTCGTCAATGATGCCAATTTCACAGCCTGTTGGCACACCAACGGATTCATCTTTTATTTTACCCAATAGTAGTGAATTGCAGGTACCTAATCCTGCTGTTTCTGTCAATCCATAACCCTGAACTACGACAGCATCAAAACATCTTTTTAATTTTTCTATAACTTTTACTGGAAGCGGCGCGCCGCCGGAACGAATCAGGCGTAAACAGTAACTATCTTTATCGGCGTTTATTTTTTCAGCATATTCGGCAACAGCATAATGAATCGCAGGACCAGCGGCATACCATGTTATTTTTAAAGTCTGAAGAATGCGGAAAAATTCCTGAGGATTAAAGGAAGGCAGAAAAACAAGGCTGCCGCCTACTGATACTGCCGAGAAAAGCGGTCCAACTATGCCATAAACATGAAAAAGCGGAATCACGCTGATAGAGCGGTCATCTTTATTCAAATCAAACATTCCTGTAGCCGTATCAATTGTCTTAATCAGATTAGCATGCGTCAATGGCACAACTTTTGGTGTTGATGTTGTTCCCGATGTAAACAGTACAACAGCAATATCACATTCCTGATTGATACCATTGTCATTCTCTTGGGAAATAATTCCATCAAAAGCAAATTGAAAATTGCATTTGTCGTTATTCTTCATGAGGATAAGGGGTATTGCCATTTCCGCGGATATCTGTTCAACTACCGACGAATAGTCTTCTTTTACTATTATTGCATTTACTTTAGCAAGCGTTATATACTTTTTTAATTCTTCCGCTGAACTATTCGGATTAAGTGGCACAGCTGTCGCAATAAGTGTCGCTGCATAGAAAGCCAACACAGCTTCTAAACCATGTGGCATTATAATGGCGATCCTATTTCCATTTTTAAAGCCGCCTTCTACAAGTTCAAGCGATAATTTATTGATTTGATCAGTCAATTGCTTGTAGGTGATGAAATTAGCATCCGGTAAATATATTGCAGGTGACTCAGGATTGCTCGACGCCGCAGCAAAAACATAATCCGTAATACGCCTATTATTCATAGAGATTTTCCTCCTTTTCACAAGCAATTGACTTAATGCGTCTGCCAGTTTTTATATGCTTCCCTAGATATTTATTGAATTTAAGCTGTAAAAGATAAAATATAAGTCATACCTTTATAATAAAAATAGCTCATATTATTGGAAAATTCGCTATCATTTGTTTTGTTCCTTCCCAAAAGAATGAAATATAACTCAAAATAACTGTAAACAATAAAAAAGTCCGAACTTAAATAACTTAAGCTCGGACAATAAATACACAAACGTCAAACACTGATATCTTTATTCTTGGTCAATTTAAAGAACA
>CAYRVN010000145.1:2122-3199 GCA_964427675.1 uncultured Acidaminococcales bacterium | reverse complement strand
ATTAACGGTCTTTTCGGGTTCTTTTTTTCCCCCATCTGAACAATCCCTCTGCTTTCTTGAAGCTAAAATAGAATGGTTAGTTAATAGAATTAACAGTTACATAATACTTCTATTTCACAGTTTACACAAGCAAAAAATACGTGAACAAATAAAAATGCATCCCTCTGCTCAAACGAACAAAGGGATGCAGCTATTTCGGAATTTCTTAGCCTATTTCGCCGGCAAGTTCTGTCCCGCGGACCTTGAGCGGACGATTGTCATCATCCACCATGACCACTTTGGGCACGCAGGCTTGTGCTTCTTCCGGCGTCATCATCGCATACGCAATAATGATTACTTTGTCGCCGACGGTAACTTTGCGCGCTGCCGCACCGTTCAGACAGATAACACCGGAATCCGGTTCGCCTTCGATGACATAGGTCTCCAGGCGGGCGCCGTTGTTATTATCGACGATTTGTACGCGTTCACCCGGCAGGATACCTGCGAGTTTCATCAGGGTCGAGTCAATCGTAATCGAACCCATGTATTCAAGATTGGCCTCTGTAACGGTGGCTCTGTGGATTTTGCCGTGGAACATGTTGTAAAGCATTATTTTACCTCCAAAATTGTATTGTCTATTAGTCTTGTTGTACCGAATCTGACTGCCAGAGCCAGAAGATTTTCGCCCTGCATCGGTGTTTGGCATTCATTCAGATCAGGCATTTGATAAATTTCTACATAGTCGATGTTTGCCATCGGTTCTGTCTTGATCATCGCGGTTGTTGCCGCCACCAGCTTCTGAGGATCACGCTCACCGGCAGCAAAAAGTTCCTGCGCATGTTTCAGACTCTTCGATAGAATAAGTCCTGCCTGACGTTCCTCAGCGGAAAGATAAGTATTGCGGGAACTCTTGGCTAGGCCGTCGCCTTCACGCACTATCGGCATGATTCTCATCTGCAGGTTGAAGAACAAATCTTTGACCATGCGTTTTAAAACCTGTACCTGCTGGGCATCCTTCTGTCCGAAATATGCTCTGTCCGGCTGAGCCAGGTTAAAGAGCTTGCTGACTACGGTCGTCACACCGCGGAAATGAATCGG
>CAYRVN010000145.1:0-2022 GCA_964427675.1 uncultured Acidaminococcales bacterium | reverse complement strand
ACTGTTTTACATAGAATCATCTTTGGTCCCCTCTGACTTGTTAGTATAGTTTTTCCAATACTTCATCATCTATTTTGAAGGTGTGCTCTGGTGCCGGGAAACTGCGGTCACGAACATCGCTGATGTATTCGGATACAGCACCGACGATTTCCTGATGCAGGTCGCGGTATTTCTTCGCGAATTTCGGCGTGAAGCCGTTGCTGAAACCTAAGAGGTCGTTGCAAACCAGAACCTGGCCGCCACAGCCGTTACCGGCACCAATGCCGATAGTCGGAATGGAGATCATTTCACTGACTTTCGCTGCCAGTGCTGCCGGCACACATTCCAGAACAATACTGAAAGCTCCTGCTGCTTCAAGAGCTTTCGCATCATCAATCAGTTTCTGCGCTGCCGCGATGTCCTTGCCCTGTACTTTGAAACCGCCAAATTGGTTGACGGACTGAGGTGTCAGACCGATATGCCCCATGACCGGGATACCGGCAGTAACCATTTTTTTGACCAATGGACAAATTTCGCTGCCGCCTTCGAGTTTGATTGCCGCACAGCCGCCTTCTTTCAAGAAACGTCCGGCATTCTGCAGGCCTGCTGCTTCGCTCGCCTGATAACTCATGAAGGGCATGTCGCCAACGACAAGCGCGTATTTAGTGCCACGTACAACGGCCTGCGTATGATGAATCATCGCATCCATCGTGACCGGAATTGTCGAACTGTAACCAAGCATTACATTACCAACAGAGTCTCCGACTAAAATCATGTCGATGCCTGCCTCATCCACGTTACGAGCCATTGCGTAATCGTAAGCCGTAATCATGGTGATTGGTCTGCCCTCTTCTTTCATTTGTCTGATCGTGCTGGTCGTAATTGGTTTTCTCTCCATTTTGTTATGAACCTCCCAATACTATTTTTTGATTAAACGTTCTATTGGAGTGCACTTGCAAGTGCTTCGGCCTGCCTGGCGTCTATCGTACCATTGGCGCGAGCCAGACAAATCGTTTCTTTGCCAAGTGCTTTATATACTTCTGCTATTTTGGGCGGTAAAACCGCCAGATGTGCTTTGACTGTATTGATATCGCCGCGCGCAATGGGCCCAGTCAAGGCTTCACGCGCCAATTTGCTCTGATGCAGGTTGCGGGCTGTACCGTCAAAAAGTGCTAATAGGGCTGCCAAGCCCGCTTCCGGTGTCGGTGTCCATTTACTCATCAGTTCCTGCGCTACGGCCATTGCGGCCACCACATAGTTGGAAGCAAAACAGGCTGCCGCATGATAGGCTTTGCGTTCTGCTGCCGGTACCACGAAAATCTGTGCTCCGAGCACCGTGGCTATTGCCTCTCCCGTTTCCTGGGCTTTAGGCGTACCATCTACTGCCATGTAAATACCCTGAAACGAAACATCTGCTGACGCAAAACTCTGTAAAGGATGCAGGCTGCCAATCTCCGCACCTAATTCCGTTAACGGCTGCAGTTCATCCAATCCCAAAGATCCGCTGCAGTGAAAAAATGTTTTTCCTTGCAAAGTCTGGACATCACTCTTATTCCTGAAAGCTTGCGCCAGTTCGCCGGCAACTTCTCCAACCAGCCTGTCAGGTACGGTCAGAAACAATACATCACAGTTTACGGCTAATTCTTCATTACTTGCGAAGCCCTTTACCTGGAATTTCTCTGCCGCTGCCAAAGTATCGGCTTCCGTACCAGCTGTCAGACCGATAACAGTTACGCCAACTTCCCGCAGGCTTTTACACAAGGCTCCTCCGACTTTGCCTGCGCCGATAATACCTATTCTCATCGAGCACCTCCCTTATCGCCGGACACAAAAAAACGCACCCCAGCCGGAGTGCGTAGTTAAACAAATGTTATTGTGTCTACGTCCCGGTCTTAAAGATCCAAGCGATATTGACATATTTTTCTTTTGCTGATCAGTTTTCCGTTTTGCGGTGAAGCGCCGAAGCTACCTCCCGCCGGTACTTACTAACCAACGCAGGTAAATGATACCATACTAATTTTCGGATTGCAAGAAAAATGTTAA
>CAYRVN010000144.1:0-3226 GCA_964427675.1 uncultured Acidaminococcales bacterium | reverse complement strand
GTGTAGTCGAAAACATGCCGGCAAATTTCGAAGAGTGGCCGATGCAGGATTATTTCATGGAACTGATGGTAGATTCCGGTAAAGCAACTGTAGATTATTTTGGCAAACACATTGTGTATTTAAATGTTATGCGTCGTATGTCAGTTGACTGCGACTGCGCCGGTGTCAGCGCGGCTGAGCCGACGATAGGTGATATCGGCATTGTAGCATCCACAGACATTTTGGCAGTTGACCAGGCATCTATTGATTTGGTTTATCAGCGGACAGATAATCATGACCTTGTAGAACGCATCGAATCGCGGCATGGGCTTCATCAGCTCACTGCTATGCGCGACCTTAAGATGGGCAATGAGAAGTATCAATTGATTTCAATTGACTAATTTTTGCAACCTATTTATTTAATTTAAAACAGTATGCCTAAAACCTTGCATTGATTCCTTCAATGCAAGGTTTTTTAAAAAATAGCGAAATCTTCATAATTTCTTCATAACTTTTTCATAATATATTCATAGGAAGATAGTATGATAACATTATCAAAAGGGAGGTGGCAAAAATGTTTGGAGCATGTGCTACATATGGCGGACCGGTAAGTTGGCTGGCAATGGGTTTTGGCATCATCACACATCTGGCATTTACGGCAGTATTGGTTTTATCCGCAATATGGCTTTTCAAAACAGTATTTCGTAAACCCGATGGCGGCAGTAATAATCAACAATGATTGAGTAAATTATGTGATAGAATTTAAATAAAAGGGAGGGATCCGAATGCCTCAATATTCAGTATTGTTAGTTGACGATGATGTAAAATTGGTAAGATTACTGCAATCTTATTTTGAAAAAGAAGGCTTTCTTATCTATACAGCTCACGATGGTCTGGACGCACTCCAGATTGTACGTCAGCGCAAGCCGAATATTGTGGTTTTGGATTTAATGCTGCCAGGGCTGGACGGCTTGGCGGTTTGCCGTACAGTCCGTAAAGATAATGATGTTCCTATTCTGATGCTGACTGCTAGAGATGAAGAAACAGACAGGCTTATTGGTTTGGAAATCGGTGCTGATGATTATGTTACCAAACCGTTCAGCCCGAAAGAAGTTGTGGCCAGAGTGAAGGCCATCTTGCGCCGGGAACACAAACAGGTAGTACAGTATAAACCTATTCAGGTTGGGGCAATAACGATTGATTTGGAACGGCATCAGGTCTTAAATAATCAGAATCCTGTGCAGTTGACACCTACGGAATTCAAGATTCTTGAACTCCTTGCAGGTAATATAGGTAAGGTTTTCACTAGAGCACAGATTGCTGAGCAGGCGCAAGGCTATACTTTTGATGGTTATGAACGTACGGTTGATGCTCACATAAAAAATCTCAGAAGGAAAATTGGCGATCAATCCAAAGATTCAGCTTATATTCAGACGGTCTATGGCATTGGCTATAAATTAGAAGGTGCTAATCATGAATAGCATTACCTACCGTATTACAGGACTAATGTTTTCAGCAATAGTGCTGACAGTTTTTATCCTGATTTATTTAGCGAATGTACAGATGACTGGTTTATTCCAAGAATATCTGACAGGGCAGCATATGGGCGGTATGAGTTTAAACCATCTCGCTATAATGGGGCAGCAGGAAGAGGCTTTCCTTGCTTCGGTTCACCAGTCGCTGCTCTGGGTTGGTTTAATAATTCTTGTTGTTGGTTTAGGCATCAGTTATTTGCTCGCTCGCAGCATAACAGTGCCTTTGCGTAATCTGAGCAGAGCTACTGAGCAAATTGAACAAGGCAACTTTGATCAAAAAGTTCTGGTAGAGAAAAATGACGAAATAGGACATTTAGCTGCAGTTTTTAATAGTATGGCAGAAACATTGGCAACCAATAATAATATGCGCCGTCAGTTGTTCGCCAACATTGCTCATGAACTCAGGACACCCCTGGCAATCATCCAGGGAAATCTCGAGGGCATGGTAGACGGTGTTATTGAACCTAGTAAAGAACAGTTAAGTTCTCTGCATGAAGAAGCAGTCCGCCTGAATCGGCTGATCACGGATTTACGTGATTTATCACTGGCAGAAGTCCGTCAACTAGTGTTGGAAAAGACACCAACGGATATCAATCAGCTTGTTACAAGAACAATGCTTATGCTTAAACCGATGTCAGATGCAAAAGAAATCAGCATTGAAACTGCTTTGGCTGAAGGATTGCCAGAGATAGAAGTAGATGCCGACCGTATCAGCCAGGTTTTTTACAATATTATAGTTAACGCGGTCCGTTATTCTCCGGAGCAGGGTGTTGTAAAAGTGACTACAGCCTTGACGTCTG
Source organism: uncultured Acidaminococcales bacterium (assembly GCA_964427675.1). Lineage (GTDB taxonomy): Bacteria > Bacillota > Negativicutes > Acidaminococcales > Acidaminococcaceae > RZYP01. The sequence goes on along the minus strand of CAYRVN010000144.1, from coordinate 912 downwards.
AAGAAGGTAAACAGTACTTGAAGATATCTTTCACTGATGATGGCCTTGGCATTTCGGCGGAAGATTTACCATACATCTTTGAACATTTCTATCGTGGCGATAAATCACGCGACCGCAAAAGCGGCGGCTCCGGTATAGGTTTGGCCATAGTTAAGCAGTTGGTGGAAATTCATGGTGGCCGGGTAGTCGTGACAAGCAAACTGGGAGAAGGGAGCACCTTCATAGTGCTTCTGCCGGTTGTGCTTTCTGCATAAATAAATTATCAATTATTAAGGATGGTATAAATAGATGAATATGACTCATTATATGGAATTATTGGCAACAAATCAGCCTTGGAATCTTATCATGTACATGGTGATTCCGGTAGCCTTGGCTGAAGCTTTGGTAGCAACTGAATTTTTTACGGTTTTTCTGCGTGGCTCTAAAGACACCGCCTGGAGAACATGGAATAAATGGATTGGCATAGTACTTGGTTTTTACTTCCTGGGTATCTTCCTTAACCTTACAACTACTGTTGTGCCCACTATTGAGTGGCGCGGCACGGCTGACATATTGGCCGTAGGTTCTTATCTGGCTGGTGTTATACCGCTTTTCAGTATCACGCTGCTGGAACTCGGAGTTATTGGCAAGGGTAAAAGCGAAAACGAAAAAATGAAATTGCATTTTGTTCTTCTGACAGTGTTCCTGGTTGTTGCACATGTGGCCATGGTATTTGGCATGGTCGATCCGACAATTATGGGGTGGAGTGCAGACAATACAATGGGGACTATGCAGCATAATATGTAAAAAAGATACCATCGACAGGAATTTATTTCCGTATCGATGGTATTTTGTATATTAGCTATTGAATTAAGAGTATGGAAAGTGGTTTAATTAGATTAAGAATTATAACTAATAATAATTCTTAATTTC
>CAYRVN010000143.1:0-3246 GCA_964427675.1 uncultured Acidaminococcales bacterium | reverse complement strand
TTATCGATGCGGCAGATTATATGAATCTGACTGCCGCGAACAGTTTGTTAAAATTGTTGGAGGAACCGCCCCGCTTCTGGCTTTTTATCCTGATTGCCAACACAGCGGCAAAACTGTTGCCGACGATTCGTTCGCGGGTAATTCAATTGCGATTTGATGCTTTGCCCGCAGAAATTATTGAAGCTGTTTTGCAAAAGGAAGGTTCGCATGCTGAAGAGGCTGCGACGCTGGCTCATCTTGCCGATGGTTCGGTCGGAGCGGCCCTCAATATGCTGAAGAGCAATACCATAGATTGCCGTAATAAGGCATTAGCAGTTTTGAGGTTGCTGCCGACAGAAAGACCTATGCAATTAACCGGCAAATATCCGTGGCCGGAAAAAACAACGGGTGAAGATGGTTTGGTCTTATTGGAAATGATGTTGTTTATAATGCGTGACGCCTTGCTATGCAAAGAAGACATGGCTGGTAACGCTTATAATATAGATGTTTTGCCACACATTGAAAAATGTTTCGCTGATTGGCATTCAGCAAAAATAAAGAATATAATAAAGATTGTTCAGGAAAGTTACATGGCAATAGCCGCTAATGCTTCCGGTAAGGTAGTATGGGAAGCTATGCTGGTAAGAATGAACATGATCCTGAAGGAGGATTAACAATGCCGACTGTAGTAGGTATACGATTTAAAAAAGCAGGGAAAATATATTATTTTGATCCTGAAAAAACCGGTGTGCAAAAAGGTGATTTTGCTATTGTAGAAACAGCACGTGGCATGGAATACGGCGAAGTTGTGGCCGGAGTAAGGGAAGTGGAAGAAAAAGAAATTATCGCTCCGCTGAAGCCTGTTTTGCGTAAAGCAACTAAAGCTGACCAGGAAAAAGTTGCCGAAAATGAAGTGCGCGAGAAAGAAGCCTTTAATATCTGCGAACGCAAAATTAAAGCCCATGAATTGCCGATGCATCTGATTGATGTGGAATTTACTTTCGACGTTAACAAGATAATTTTTTATTTCACGGCAGAAGGACGCATAGATTTCCGCGACCTTGTCAAAGATTTGGCGGCTGTGTTCCGTACACGTATTGAATTGCGCCAGATCGGTGTGCGCGATGAAGCCAAAATGCTGGGAGGCATTGGTTGCTGCGGACGTCCTTTGTGCTGCGCAACATTTCTTGGCGATTTCGAACCGGTCTCTATCCGCATGGCTAAAGACCAGAAATTATCACTTAACCCTGCCAAGATTTCCGGTATTTGCGGTCGCTTGATGTGCTGCCTGAAATATGAGAATTATTTGTACTGTGGTAAAGAATGCAATTGTCAGCGCAGTGAAAGAGAAGTAGTGCCAAAGCAAGGTTTGATGGTAATTACGCCTCTTGGTGAAGGCAAAGTAGTAAGAGTTAATCGTAATGACAAGACTGCTTCCGTGCAGTTGGCACCTGACAATATTATTCAGGTTTCCTGGGATGAGATCGTGGAAGCCAATCAGGCAGATATCTAAGTTATGACAACGGTAAAGACTACGGAACGTCTCGATTCTTTGCCAGGCTGCGGCTATAAGATCTGGCAGTGCAGCAAGGAGTTTTGTTTTACGACGGATGCGGTGTTTCTGGCTGCTTTCCCTTTCCTTGTGAAAAGAGCCAGAGTAATGGAACTGGGTGCCGGTACCGGTGCAATCAGCCTGCTTCTGGCAGCACGTGGTGCGGAAAAGGTTACCGGTATAGATTGCAATGAGCATGTGGTTGAACTTATGCAGCGCAGCATCTCGGAGAATAAGCTCGAAGGGCATGTGCAGGCCGTTTTCGGTGACATCAGGGATTTAAAGGGAGCGTTTGTCTCTGAAAGTTTCGACTTGGTTGTCGCGAATCCGCCTTATCGCAACAGTGGTAAGATGAGACAGGTAGGCAAGTCTGCTTGTCATGAAGTGACGGCTAATCTGGAAGATTTTTTTAAAGCTGCGGCTTTTTTGGTTAAATACAGAGGTCGTTTCGCCGTTGTCCAGCTGCCGGAACGTTTCACTGAGTGTTTGGTTTTAGCTGCCAAATATGGCATGGAATTAAAGAAACTGCAATGGGTGCATTCCTTCGCTGATAAGCCTGCATGGGTATTTCTGGCAGAATTTGTCAAAGGCGGCTCACCTGGGTTGGAGGTGCTGGAACCTCTTATAATGTATAATGCTGACGGCAGTTACAGTAAACAGACCTTGGCCTGTTACGGTCTGACGGAGGAGGAAGAAAAACAATGATGCAGGAAGAGCCGGGTACTCTGTATTTGTGCGCAACGCCGATCGGCAACCTCAAAGACATGACTGAGCGTGCCCTTGAAACTCTGCGGGAAGCAGATGTAATCGCAGCCGAGGATACAAGGCACACCAGACAACTTTTGACGCATTTTGGCATTCATGGTCATCTTCTGAGCTACCATGAACATAACAAGGAAAAACAGGGACCTGTTTTAATAGAGAAACTTTTAGCAGGGCAGCAGGTGACGCTGGTTAGTGATGCAGGATTCCCTGGCATTGCCGATCCTGGTGAACACCTGGCTAAACTGGCGATAGAAGCTGGTATCAAGGTGGTGCCAATACCTGGCGCCAATGCTGCGCTTTGTGCCTTGATTGCTTCTGGCTTGCCCTCATCGCCTTTCTTTTTTGGGGGATTTTTACCAAAAAGTAAAAAAAATCGGCGTGAGCAATTGAAGCTTTGGCAAAAAATTCCTGCTACGATAGTTCTTTATGAAGCTCCTCACCGTGTCAAAGAAGTTCTCGAAGAAATTCTTAACGCCTGGGGTGACCGTCAGATGGCGGCAGGACGAGAATTGACCAAGCTGCATGAAGAGTTTTTCCGCGGTACGGTTTCCGAATGCCTCGCCTGGTTAGCCCAAAAGCCCCCGCGTGGGGAATTTTCTTTGGTAATAGCGAAGGCTGCTGAAGAAGATATGGCTGAAGACGGTGTTGAAGAAATGGATCCATTGGCAAAAGTCAGGAATCTTATTGCCAGCGGCATGCCCAAAAAAGAAGCACTGCAATTAGTTGCGAAAGAAAACAAAGTTCCCAAGAGGGAGTTATACAATAGATTAATTTTAGCTGAAGAAGGGGAAACAGAATGACAAAACCAAGTTTTTACATTACAACTCCTATTTACTATCCAAGTGACAATTTACACATCGGTCATGCCTATTGCACAACGATTGCTGACACTATCGCCCGTTATCGCCGTGCAGCAGGTTATGATGTTCTTTTCCTGACCGGCAGTGATG
>CAYRVN010000142.1:0-3285 GCA_964427675.1 uncultured Acidaminococcales bacterium | reverse complement strand
TTCGCAGCCAACATTTTTTCCTTAATACCGCCAACAGGGAGCACTCGTCCTGATAAGGTTATTTCACCTGTCATGGCCAAACCTGCCTTTACGCGCTTACCTGTCAAAGCTGAGACCATAGCTGTTACCATGGTAATACCTGCTGAAGGCCCATCCTTCGGAATAGCGCCTTCAGGCAAATGAATGTGTACATCAGTATTCTCATAGAACTTTTCGTCAAGTCCAAGTTCTTTGGCGCGTGAACGAATATAAGTATAACCAGCTTGAGCTGATTCCTTCATAACATCGCCCAGTTGACCAGTCAGCAAAAGGCCGCCTTTACCAGCCGTAGCTGCAACTTCGACCTTCAGTAATTCACCGCCGATACTGGTCCAGGCGAGACCTGTGCAAATTCCAATTTCTGATCTGGCAGTAAGATCGCTTTCCAGGAAAGTGATTGGTCCAAGGAAATTATGCAAAGTCTTGGCATTTACCAAAACCCGCTTTGTTTTCTCAGTCACAAGACGATGAGCAGCTTTGCGGCAGATAGCCGCAATCTTTCTCTCCAGGTTGCGCACGCCTGCTTCACGGGTATAATCGCGAATCGTGCGGTAAATTGCTTCCTGTGTGAAGCTGATGGTTTTTTCCGTCAGTCCGTGCAATTCACGTTCCTTAGGAATAAGATGCAGTTCAGCAATTTTGACCTTCTCGTCGTCTGTATAACTGGCCAACTGAATAACTTCCATCCTGTCCAGCAAGGCCGGTGGAATTGTTTCTACTGTGTTAGCTGTTACAATCCAGAAGACATTGGAAAGATCAAACGGAAATTCAATATAGTGGTCGCTGAAATTGCTGTTTTGCTCAGGATCAAGCACCTCCAGCAAAGCTGAAGCAGGATCTCCCCTGAAGTCAGCGTTCATCTTGTCCACTTCATCAAGCAAAAAGACCGGATTGGAGCAACCACAGGTCTGCATGCCATGAATGATACGTCCCGGCATTGCTCCGATATAAGTGCGGCGATGTCCACGGATTTCCGCTTCATCACGTACGCCGCCCAGAGAAATTCTGGTGAATTTACGATTAATGGCTTTCGCTATCGAACGGGCAAGTGATGTTTTACCTACGCCGGGAGGACCTACAAGGCAAAGAATCGGTCCCTTAATTTGTTTGGTCAAGGCACGTACGGCCAAATATTCAAGAATACGTTTTTTGACTTTCTCCAGCCCATAGTGGTCTGCATTTAAAACTTTCTTTGCAAGTTTCAAGTCAAAGTTATCTTCTGTGAACTTATTCCAGGGGAGACTCAGCAAGGCATCGAGATAACTGCGAATTACTGCGCTTTCTGCCATCATAGGAGGCATTTTGTACAAGCGGTCCAACTCTTTCTTGGTTTTCTCGACAACCTCTTCCGGCATATCAAGCTCGGCCATAGCACGTTTATACTCGTCAACTTCAGCCTGACGTTCATCGCCTTCGCCCAGTTCCTTGTTAATGGCCTTCATTTGTTCACGGAGATAATACTCACGCTGATTTTGTTCAATCTGTTTGCGTACCTGCTGAGAAATATTTTTCTCTATATTTGCTATTTCCAGTTCTTTGCAAAGGTAACTATAAAGCAAATTCATGCGGTCTTTAACATTGATTGCTTCCAGTACACTCTCTTTTTCATCAACACCGATAGTCAGATAACCCGCAATCATATCTGCAATTCTGCCAGGATCCGGTTGATCTTTGAAAGTCAGAAGCACTTCGCTGGTTATTTTTTTGCTTGCCAATATCCACTGTTCGAACGTCTCAATCAACATTCTTTTCAGTGCTTCAACTTCGTTACTATCGTCAATAACGCTGGCAATTTCCTGTACTTCGGCTTCGAAATAAATATCTTTGTTGTCGCGGACAGACTCAATCTTAGCCCTAGACAAGCCTTCAACCAAAATGCGCAGAGCACCATTTGGTAATTTTAACAATTGTTTTATTTCAGCAATAACGCCATAGGTAAATAAGTCACTTTCACTTGGTTCAATCGTGCCGGCTTCGCGCTGTGTAACCAGCAGGATTTTGCGGTCTATAGCCATTGCAGATTCAACTGCCTTGATAGAACGGTCACGTCCTACATCAAGATTTATAATCATTCCTGGGAATACCAGCATGCCTCGTAAAGGCAATAAAGGAATTACTTTGTTTTCATCCATAATCTCTAACCCTCCTCAATTGCAAACTGTCTGTATCTAAAGTAAGATAAAAATCATTTAAGCGAACTTCTATTCTTATTTTAACATAAATAAACAAAAAGGGGAAAAGGGCCTCTGCCCTTTTCCCTTTATCTGTTTCAGGATGCTGAATCAGCCTTTTGTTCTTCCAACACCAATGTTGGCGGCTTATGCTCCCTGATGACTTCCTCGGTAACGATACATTTCTTAACATCGGCTCTGGAAGGCACTTCATACATAACATCACGCATAATGCTTTCAATAATCGCCCGTAGGCCACGAGCCCCAGCACTGCGTTTCATTGCCTCTTCAGCAATTGCCTTCAAGGCCCCTTCCTCAAAGACAAGCTCGACATTATCCATGGCCAGGAAATGCTCATACTGCTTAATCAGAGCATTTTTGGGTTCTTTCAAGATTCTTATTAATGCCTCTACATCAAGCGAGTCAAGTGTTACAACCACGGGCAGACGACCGGCAAACTCTGGAATCAGTCCGAACTTCATAAGATCTTCCGGAAGCACCTTTTTAAGCAAAGAATCAATCTTTTGTTCTTCTTTTGTTTTTATTTCCGCGCCAAAACCCATACTCTTCTTGCCGATACGTGCGCCTATGATGTTTTCCAGGCCGGCAAAAGCACCGCCGCAGATAAACAGGATGTTTGTCGTATCAATCTGAATGAACTCCTGGTGGGGATGCTTACGTCCGCCTTGTGGTGGTACGCTGGCAACTGTTCCCTCCAGAATCTTCAAAAGAGCCTGCTGTACTCCTTCACCAGAGACATCCCTGGTAATGGAAGGGTTTTCTGATTTACGGGAAATTTTATCGATTTCATCGATGTATATTATGCCACGTTCAGCACGCTCGATGTCAAAATCAGCATTTTGAATCAAGCGGAGCAGAATGTTTTCAACATCTTCACCTACATAGCCTGCTTCAGTCAAAGCTGTAGCATCAGCAATTGCGAAAGGCACATCAAGAATTTTTGCCAGAGTCTGAGCAAGCAGCGTTTTGCCGCTGCCCGTAGGCCCTAACATCAGAATGTTGGATTTTTGCAATTCAACATCTTCATTCTTATGCTGAGTTTCATAATTAATAC
>CAYRVN010000141.1:0-3326 GCA_964427675.1 uncultured Acidaminococcales bacterium | reverse complement strand
AGCGCATAGTAAAGGCTGTTGCCGCTAGGCTGGGAAGTGCCGCTGGACATGGAAGAGAGTGCGGTATCAACGATGTCAACGCCGGCATCAATGGCTCTGCCACAAGTATAAATAGCGTTGCCGGAGCCTTCATGCGTATGCAGATGGATTGGCAGGTCGACGGCATCTTTCAGTGCGGAAACCAGCTGGTAGGCTGCTTCTGGTTTCAGGAGGCCTGCCATGTCTTTAATGGCAATAATGTTGGCACCCGCTTTTTCGAGTTCTTTGGCCATTGTCACATAGTAATTTAAATTATATTTGTCACGGGCAGGATCCAGGATATCGCCGGTGTAGCAGAGAGCGGCTTCAGCTACTTTGTTGCAGCTGCGGACGGTATCGATGGATAAAAGCATATTGTCGAGGCTGTTCAAGCTGTCGAAGATGCGGAAAACATCTATGCCGTTTTTGGCAGCCAGACGGATAAATTCTTTAACGACGTTATCCGGGTAGCTGGTGTAACCAACCGCATTGGCACCACGGAGCAGCATCTGGAAAAGAATGTTAGGAACTTTTTCCCGGAATTGGATCAGACGATCCCAAGGGCTTTCATAAAGGAACCTGTAGGCAACGTCAAAAGTTGCTCCGCCCCAGCACTCAAAGGAGAACAGGTTAGGCAGTTTAGCCGCTGTTGGCTCGATGACTCTCAGCATGTCGGCGGTGCGTAGACGAGTAGCAAAAAGGGATTGGTGCGCATCGCGGAAAGTAGTGTCAGTGAAAAGCACTTCCTTTTGCTCCTGCAGCCATTTAGACAAGCCTTCCGGTCCTTTGCTGTCCAATATCTGTTTGGTGCCGCTTGGCATTTCACCTTTGATATATTTTGGCATGTTTAAAGGCCCAAATTCAGGTTTAGGCTGAACACCTACATTAGCATAGCCGTTGACTGTTGTCTCGGCAATATAAGCCAGCAGCTTGGTTCCGCGATCCAGCGGCTTCTGGAAGATGAACAAATCAGTATTATCATCAACGAAATTAGTATCATAAGAACCTTCAACGAACTGAGGATGCGTGAGCACGTTTTCCAGGAACTGGATATTGGTCTTGACACCGCGGATACGGAATTCTTTTAAACAACGCAGCATCTTGGAAATAACGATCTTGTGGGTTAAACCCCAGGTCGTTGCTTTAACAAGGAGGGAGTCGTAGTAAGGCGTAATAACGGAACCAGTGAAAGCATTACCACCATCAAGACGAATGCCAAAGCCGCCGCCGGAACGATACGCAATTAATTTACCGGTATCCGGCATAAAGTTATTGGCTGGATCCTCAGTTGTAATACGGCATTGGATAGAATGTCCGTGGCAATAGATCTTGTCTTGCTCAGGAATGCCGACTTCTTCGCTATGTATAGAATAACCCTCGGCAATCTTGATTTGTGTCTGCACGATATCGATACCCGTAATCATTTCAGTAACGGTATGCTCGACCTGGATACGAGGATTAACTTCTATAAAATAAAACTTGTTGTCAGGGGTAGCCAGGAATTCTACGGTACCTGCGCTGACGTATTTGACATTTTTCATTAATTTGACCGCAGCATCGCAAATTTCTTTGCGGAAGGCTGGATCAAGTGAAAAAGCCGGAGCAATTTCAACTAGTTTTTGGTGACGTCTTTGAATGGAACAATCTCTTTCGTACAGATGTACGATGTTGCCTTGTGTGTCGCCGATAATCTGAACTTCTATATGCTTTGGATTTTGCAGATATTTTTCCAGATAAATTTCATCGCTGCCGAAAGCTTTCAGGGCTTCGGATTTTGCACGGTTGTAAGCATCTTCAAGTTCAGCATAAGTGCTGACCATACGCATACCACGGCCGCCACCACCGTTGACAGCTTTAATCATGATCGGGTAGCCATATTTCTCAACAAAGGCCTTTACTTCGTCTAAGCTGTTAACAGTGCCATTGCTGCCCGGAATCATAGGAATGCCAGCCAGCTCGGCTTGTTTGCGCGCATTTATTTTATCACCGAACATAACCAGATGTTCGAGATCAGGACCGATGAAAATCAGACCTTCTTCTGCGCAGCGTTTAGCCAATTGACTATTTTCCGAAAGGAACCCATAGCCGGGATGAATGGCGTCAACTTCATGCTCGCGGGCAATTCTCATAATATCTTCGATGTCCAGGTAGGCTTCAACAGGACCTTTGCCGGCACCGACCAAATAAGCTTCATCAGCTTTGTTGCGATGCAGTGAGAGCATATCTTCTTTTGAATAGATTGCTACTGTGCGAATGCCAAGCTCGTTACAGGCACGGAATATGCGGATGGCTATCTCGCCACGGTTGGCAACCAAAACAGTTTTAATTTTTTTCATTGTTATACCTCCTATGGCCTAACTTAATATATTGTATAAAATCTACACATGGTTTACAAGGGCAGAATGTCAAGTATACAAAATTCATAAAATGAAGAAAAAAACAAAATAAGTGTAAACAAAAGCCAACTTACTTTACAAAGCAAGTTGGCTTAAATTTTTCAAACTATATGCATGCCAAGGGCTACCATAACGAGCCCACCGATAATACTAAAAGCAAGGTACAAAAATCCACTGAAGGTTTGCTGAGCTAAAAGTTCGAAAGCTTCCAGGCTGAAGGTAGAGAAAGTGGAAAAGCCGCCCAGACAACCGGTAATAACAAATAGCTTCCAATATAAAGGCATTTCAGGATGACGCAGACAGAAGGAAACCATCATGCCTATGAAAAGACAGGCAAGCAAATTTATGGTTAAGGTGCCATAGGGAAAAGCAGTACCAAGTTTATCATGGATAAGCAGTGACAGAAAATAACGACAAAGAGAACCTACGGCTCCGCCCAAGGCGATGGCAAGAACATTAACTGCTATCATTGGTTCACCTTAGTCTTTATACTTTCAAATGTTTCAGGACTGATAATATGCTCTATGCGGCATGCATCCTTAGCAGCAATTTCATGAGGAATACCAAGATTTTTTTCTAAGAACGCAGTTATGACAAGGTGGCGTTCTAAAACACTTTGTGCCTTTTCCAAACCCAGTTCTGTAAGAACAATATTGCCGTCGGCTTCCATTAATATATAATTTTCGCGTCTAAGAATTGACATGGCGCGGCTAATGCTGGCCTTGGAAAAATTGAGTTCGGCAGCGACATCAATGGAACGAACGTAGCCTTTCCTTTTTTGCAGCAAGAGGATGGTTTCAAGATAATTTTCGCCAGATTCCTGGATAATCATACTAAATCCCCCATTTTTGTGAAAAATGTGACTTTATTTCCATCTATTTTAACATAATAGCGGATAATAGTACAATTAGG
>CAYRVN010000140.1:0-3339 GCA_964427675.1 uncultured Acidaminococcales bacterium | reverse complement strand
CTTGTAATGACACATATTGGCACAGCTGCAATTATGATAGCTTTTTTTATTGTGGGCAGCGGTTCTAATAGCTTGAATTTTTCTGAACTTAATAACTCGCACTTGGAAACAGCTTCTAGAAATTTAGCTTTTGTAGCTGCTTTTCTTGGGTTTGCTTTAAAGGCAGGTCTTGTACCTTTACATGTCTGGCTGCCGAATGCTCATCCTGCAGCGCCAAGCCATGTATCAGCTTTGATGTCTGGTGTTATGCTGAAGGTAGCTGTTTATGGTTTTGGACGCTTTATTTTCGGGTTTTTAGGGTCAACATTTTTTTGGTGGGGAGCATTGGTTCTGTTTATTGGGCTGCTTTCTGCTTTTTTCGGTGCCCTTTATGCACAGATGGAAAAAGACATAAAGAGAATATTAGCTTATTCAAGCGTTGAAAATATGGGCATCGTCTTTGCAGCTATGGGCGTAGGCATGTTACTGTTAAATACAAGTCACCAAGAGTATGCAGTAGTTGGTTTTATTGCCGCAATTATACATTCCTTTAATCATTCTATAATGAAATCATTGATGTTTATGGTTGCCGGAGCAGTCAATCACGCAGTTGACGACAAGAATATTGAAAAAATGGGCGGTCTTGCTAAAATAATGCCATGGACGGCAGGGTTTGCGCTGATAGGTTCTCTGGCGCTTGCTGCGCTGCCTTTAACAAATGGTTTTATAGGCGAGTGGCTGCTATTTCATTGTTTTACCTTTTTGGCACAATCAGATGCTGGGACATCCGTAAGCCTTCTTGCTGCTGTGGCCTTCATTCTTTCAGGTTTGGCCAGTGCCTTGGCGTTGGGGTGTTTTGTGCGTTTATATGGTGTTGTATTCCTTGGAAGACCACGTACTCGACGGGCCGAAGCTGTTCATGAAGTATCACGCTTCATGCTTGTTGCAATGTTGATGCCTGCATTATTGGTATTTGTCTGCGGTACTTTAGTACCTTCTCAGATTGTTACAACAGCACAACAAGTTGCCATGGCGAGCATACCTGATTTGAATATTTTATATAAAGAGCAACCACTGATTTGGAGTAACAAAGGTGGTTTGCTTAATTATGATACTTATATCTTATTATTTGCAGCAGGTGCAATAGCAATTTTTTCTTGGGTTATTATATATAGGGGACAAGTTTTTGTAAAACGCGATGTAATATGGAATTGCGGTACAGAGCCTACTATAAGGCAGCAATATTCAGGAACTGGTTTCTCCAAACCGATTCGTCGTGCATTCGACTTTTTATTAAAACCGCGAAGAGAGGTTGTCTTTTTGCAAAAAGAACACAAGTATTTTGGCCGGAGTATGGCTTATACTCTAAGCCTCCCTGATCGTTTTACAGAGAAGTTATATATTCCCTTACAGCATCATCTTGTAAAAAGTGCGTCATTTTTACGCAGAATTCAGGCAGGCAGCGTTAGAATCTATATCGGCTATGTCATGGTTGCTATGGTGCTGGTTTTGATTTGGGGGGCCATTTGATATGGATATAAAACTTTATACAAACTTGTTTTTTCCTTTTTTACAAATGCTTTTATTGGTTTTTGTGGCACCGTTAGTATCTGGTATCATAAAAAAAACGAAAGCTCTGCTCCAAAAGAGACGTGGTGCTGATATAAGTCAGGATTATTATGATTTACGCAAGTGGTGGAGAAAACAAACAGTAATTACTCCATATACTGGATTTATTTTTAAGTTGGCTCCTTTTATGTATCTTTTGAGCACTTTGCTGGCAACTTTTTTGCTGCCAAACATGATGTCAAATTTAACATTTGGAGATATTTTTGTTTTTGTAGGTTTACTTGCCATCGGCCGCTTTTTCATGGCATTATCTTCTTTTGATGCTGCATCTGCTTTCGGTGGAATGGGTGGCTCGCGTGAAGTTTATATAGCAGCTTGTGTTGAGCCGGTGTTGCTTTTGGCTGTTTTAGCAGCTGTGTTGAAGAGTGGAAGCACAAGTATTTATAGTATGGCAATGAATAATGGGACTCAAATTAATGTAGCAGCCATTCTGGCATGCGTTGCCTTTTTTATTTTACTATTGGCTGAAAATGGACGCATACCGGTTGATAACCCTGATACCCACTTAGAACTCACCATGATTCATGAATGTATGCTGCTTGAATATTCAGGGCGTTTGCTTGCAGTGATTCATTTAGCTAGTATGGTCAAAAATCTGTTGTTTATAGTATTGTTTTCTCTGATATTTTTACCGATTTCATTACCGTTGGCAATAAAGGTTGTAATTACAGCAATGGGAATAGCAGTAATGGAATCATTGAATAACAAAATGCGATTGTTCAAAGTGCGTGCCTATCTGTTGGCAACAGGCGGGTTGTTATTGTTGGCGATAGTGGCGCAGTAAGGGGTACAAAAATGGAACAGTTAGTTATGGTACTGTTGTTTATTGTTTTTTTGCAGAACCGTATAATGGATTTACGTAAGGCCATAGCATGTTTATGTTTACAGTCTGCAATTATAGCCGGCGCTTGTTTGCTTTCCGGCTTTGCTAATGGTTCGGGGTTGCATAGCATTTTGCCTGGACTTTTGACTATTTTGGTAAAAGTATGCCTAATACCTTATGCACTTTTTCGCTTGGCTGGTAAATTAACTGATGAACGCGAACTTGTGGCGGAGATTAATACGAACTATTCCACGGCTTTAAGTGCAGTTTTCTTGATGTTGTCTTATGTTTTAATTGATAAAATGCTGCCTGGAATAGGTGACAGAGATATTATGGCTTCATCAATGGGACTTATTCTGATCGGACTGGTCCTTATAGTTATGAGAAGAAGAGCTATCATGCAGATAATTGGCCTTATGACGATGGAAAATGGCATATATCTTTTAGGCTTAGCTATGACAGAGGGGTTGCCGACAGTTATTGAACTTGGCATTTTCTTTGACGTTCTCGTTGCAGTCCTTGTTCTTGTTATTTTGACTAATCGGTTAAATTTATCATTTATGACTACAGATACTAATGTTCTTAGAAGGCTGAAGGGGTGAGTCAATGCAAACATTTATTTATGGGATGTTAGGATTACCGTTTGTTTTTGCTTTGCTAGCCATCAGCGGTTTTGTGGATAATAGGGTATTACATATACTTAATCGTATTACAGCTACAATTGTTGGCGGTATTTTTGTAAAAATGCTTATGCTGCTGCCGCCTGGAGAAGTTTTTAACAGTGAATATTTTTATCTGGACGCCTTAAGCATATGGGTCCTTTTGATTGTAGTAGTGCTATATGTAGCCTCTGCCTGGGTTTCCAAATCATATCTTGTGCGTGAGCATAAGCGTGGATATCTTAGCCG
>CAYRVN010000139.1:0-3369 GCA_964427675.1 uncultured Acidaminococcales bacterium | reverse complement strand
AGGAAGCAGAGGAAGACTTGTGGGAAGGTCTAAGCGGCAATTATGTAAGAGTATATGCCAGGAGCAAAGAAAATTTGTCAGGTAAGATCCACAAAGTTAAGCTGAAAGCTCTCCACAACGATGGCATGATTGGAGAAATACTCTGATTTCTTGTAAATTTTCTTGTAAATGAAGGATTATTTGCTATATTAGCGAATATGTCATTCGTACCAAGAAGGGGGGGATAAAAGATGGATGATTGTATTTTTTGTAAGATAATCAAAGGTGAAATACCCTCAAAAAAAGTTTATGAAGACGAAGAAATGATTGTTATTCATGACGTTGCACCTGGTGCCCCCTGCCATGTTTTGTTACTTCCAAAAAAACATATGCAGAATATAGTCACTGCCGATATGGAAATTGTGAAACATGTTATGAGTAAAGTCGGCGAGATAGCCAAAATAATGGGTGTTGACGAAAGCGGTTTCCGCGTAGTAATAAATACCGGAGTCGATGGTGGACAAAGTGTAGAACACCTTCATTTTCATCTGCTTGGCGGCAAGACGCTTGGCTGGCCGCCTTGCTAGAAGCTTGACAGCTAGTGCCGCTCTGAAGTATAATGAAACGGTGTAATGAATATATGCACTTCCCTAAAGGTCGTTGTGGAGGGAGGGAGAACAGATGACAGAAATCAAAGTTGGCAAAACGGAGACACTTGATAGCGCACTCCGCCGCTTTAAAAGAGCAACCCAAAAGGCTGGGGTTCTTTCTGAGGTTAGAAAACGCGAACACTATGAAAAACCTAGCGTAAAGCGTAAAAAGAAATCCGAGGCAGCAAGAAAGCGCAAGACCAGATAATTGGGAGGCCTCTGTATGTCTATTAAAGACCTTTTGACAGAAGATATGAAACAAGCAATGAAGGACAAGAAAAGCGGCAAGTTGCGCTTGAGTGTCATTCGTATGGCTCGTGCTAACATTAAGAACATCGAAATCGATGAGAAGCGAGAACTGAACGATGATGAAGTTCTGGCAGTTTTGATGAAAGAAGTTAAGATGCGTCAGGATTCCTTAGAAGAATTTACTAAGGCCGGACGTGAAGAACTTGCTGAACAGGCTAAACAGGAAATCGCTATTCTCAGAAAATATCTTCCTGAACAGTTAAGCGATGAAGAGTTGAAAGCTTTAGTTGAAGAAGCTGTAGCTGAAACTGGTGCTGCTGGTCCGAAAGATATGGGCAAGGTTATGGCTGCTTTGATGCCAAAAACAAAGGGACGTGCTGATGGTAAACGTATTAATACCATGGTGCGTGAGCTTTTGAAGTAAAAACATGATGGGAGGGTAAATTTTACCCTCCCTTTTTGTTTACCTTTTTGCAATAAAGTTTGCCGAACATTTTATTACAAAGTATAATATTTGTGTAATCTGAGTGCGGAGGGACAAATATGAAAAAATCACTGTTGCTATTAACATTACTGCTTGTTTGTCTACCCTTAATTGGCGTAGAAGCTGCCAGCGCGCTTCCGGTTGACTTATACCCAACAGATGAAGATTTGGCAGGAAGGTGGTTTTTGTTCCCACAGGTTAAAGCGGTGTTGCTAACTGTAATCATTTTGGGGATTCTTACTGAAGTTAAAACTGCTGGTGCCGGCATTGCCGGAGGTATCGCAATTATTGCGGCAGCCGCTCTTTTCGGGATGAATTTTGCAAGCGGGGCTGGCAGTTGGCTGGAAGTGCTGCTTTTTATAGTTGGTATGGGTCTCTTGATTTTAGAAGTTTTTGTACCCGGCTTTGGCCTCTTTGGAATTGCAGGTATTTTGAGCATATTGGCCAGTTTTTATTATGTGTTGGGTGGCAACGCTGCCGCATTGAATTGGCTGGCTGTCAGTATAGTAGCCGCTGTGGCAATTTTTGCGCTGTTGATAAAATATTTACCTTCTAATCCAGCCTGGAATTTGTTTGTTTTAAAGGATAAGCAGGAAAACAGTGAGGGCTATAGCGTAACACCTGACATGACACAGTATGCGGGTAAAACTGGAGTAGCTTTAACGACATTAAGGCCTGCGGGTATCGCGCTTATTGAAGGTGTCCGTACAGATGTTGTTACTTTTGGTGATTATATTGATGCAGGTACCAATATAGTAGTTGTCAGGGTTGAAGGCAGTAAGATTTTCGTAAAAATGCAACAAAAAGACGAGTAATAACTATAAAAAAGAAAAAGGAGTTGAAGTGAATAATGTTACAATTCATTCTTGGCAGTGGCTTCGTAATTATCCTGGCTGTTCTCGTTATAGTTTTGTTCTTGAATTTTGTGCCTATTGGTCTTTGGATTTCTTCTATGGCTGCGGGCGTCGATGTCGGTATCTTTAATCTGATTGGTATGCGACTGCGGCGTGTTCCGGCTTCTCAAATTGTTTTACCATTGGTGAAAGCTAATAAAGCAGGCCTTGGCGTTAATGTCAACCAGCTGGAGGCACATTATCTGGCTGGCGGTAATGTTGATAGAGTTATAGATGCTTTAATTGCTGCGCAAAGAGCGGAAATACCATTGACTTTTGAACGTGCCTGTGCAATTGATTTGGCAGGACGTGATGTTTTGGAAGCTGTGCAGATGAGTGTTAATCCTAAAGTCATTGAGACGCCGTTGGTTTCAGCTGTTGCTAAAAATGGTATTGAACTTAAAGTTAAGGCACGTGTAACAGTTCGTGCCAATATCGATCGTCTGGTCGGCGGTGCTGGTGAAGCAACTATCATTGCCCGTGTAGGCGAAGGTATTGTTACCAGCGTTGGTTCTTCTCAAGACCATAGCGAAGTGCTGGAAAATCCAGATCATATATCCAAAACAGTATTAGCCAAAGGATTGGATGCAGGTACGGCTTTTGAAATCCTGTCCATAGATATTGCGGACGTCGACGTTGGCCGTAATATTGGCGCGGAACTGATGACTGACCAGGCTGAGGCTGACAAACGTATTGCCCAGGCTCGTGCTGAAGAAAGACGCGCAATGGCAGTTGCTAAAGAGCAGGAAATGAAAGCTGCAGTACAAGAAATGCAGGCCAAAGTTGTAGAGGCCGAATCCGAAGTTCCTAAGGCTTTGGCTAAAGCTTTAGAGTCTGGTAATATTGGTGTAATGGATTATTATCGTATGAATAACATCATAGCTGATACTAAGATGCGTGAAGTCATTGGTGATCCGGGTTCAGACCAGGATCTGCCAAAAGGTGATCATACAAAATAAAACTTCAGTGAGGATAAAATGGATAATATTTTATTTCTGATTGTTTGGGGCTTATTTATTTTTGTGTTGCCTAATATCTTTGGCAAAAAAAATAAAAAGGATAAACCCTACGAATATCCTGATGAAAAAATAGAGAATTCTTCACCGGCAAAAAC
>CAYRVN010000138.1:1754-3396 GCA_964427675.1 uncultured Acidaminococcales bacterium | reverse complement strand
GCAGCATAACGAATAGGAAGCTGATCAGCACTCAGGATTTCACCGCGGTGGTAATTGGTCACCGGCACTTCTGCAGTAGGAATCAGATAATAATCCAAGCCTTCCAGCTTGAACATATCCTCGGCAAACTTTGGCAATTGGCCGGTTCCCAGCATACTATCCTTGTTAACAATGTAAGGTGGGAATATTTCGGTATAATCGTGTTCCTGGGTATGAACATCAAGCATGAAGTTATAAACGGCACGTTCCAAACGGGAGCCCAGACCTTTGTAGAAAGTAAATCTGGCGCCGGTTACTTTGGCAGCACGTTCAAAATCAAGAATGCCAAGCGCTTCACCAATATCCCAGTGGGCTTTAGGTTCAAAACTGAATTTCGTTGGTTCGCCCCATTTGCGAACTACCGGATTGTCACTGTCATCCTTACCAACCGGCACATCATCTGCAGGCATATTCGGGATGTTCAGAATAATATCCTTTAGTTTTTGCTCAATTTCTTTAAGCTCTTTGTCATCCTCGGCAATTTTTTCACCAAGGGCACGCATAGCAAGAATTTTATCATCGGCATTTTCGCCGCTTTTTTTCATTTTACTTATTTCCTGGGATACGCTGTTACGCTCGCTCTTTAAAGTCTCAACCTGCTGCAGAATTTCTCTGCGTTGTTTTTCTAAAGTCAAAAACTCGTCCAGGTTCATATCCATATTGCGATTCTTCATAGCTTTTTCGACAAGCTCAGGATTTTCCCTGACAAATTTCATATCAAGCATGTTCATTCCTCCAAACAAAATTAATGCATCAATACTATGTATTGTATCACAAAAATGGTTATTTGTAACAACTCAGTGTTACAAATCCATATTTATTACATTCTCTTTCAGCCACTTTTTCTCCAGCTTGTAATTCGGCATAATTGTCTCCACAACCTGCCAAAAAGCCGGCGAATGGTTTTTGTGCACCATATGGGACATTTCATGTACTACGACGTAATCCAGGGCTTCTTTTCTTGCCATGATGCAGCGCCAGTTAAAAAGCAGTTTATTATCATAAGTGCAGCTGCCCCAACGCTTTTTCTGTTCTTTGATTTGCACTGCCGAAGGCTTACCGTCAAAAAACCTTCCATAATATAGCACACGTTGCGTAATTAGCTCCTGGGCCCTTTCCCTATACCACTTATTTAATGCCTTTTCAATGCGTTCTGGCTTCGCGTCACCGGTTTTAACGACAATTTTTTCAGCTTCCAGGCTTACGCTATCCTTCTTTAAACCTGGTATTACTTCGAGCTGCAAAGAATAATACCTGCCAAGGTAAAGCAAACTTTTACCCTGCGCAATTTCCCGCTCACGTTTTTCGTCCTGAGCTTTTTGCCAGAAGGCAAGCTTGTTATTGATCCAATCAGCCTTCTGCTCGACTATTTCTAAAATTTTCTGTGCAGGCAGCGTCATGGGCGCTCTGACCACTACACTGGTTGATGACTCGACCGCAATGGCAAGCGTACGCCTTCTGCTGCGCACCACTTCAAATTCCAGTGTTTTATCTCCGTACTGCATTACTTTTTTCACTGTGACACCCGCACTTCTACTTTTCTTAATCTCTTAAAACCGACTACCATCTATTCGCTGAGCGAAATACTTTTTCCTTCTTACCG
>CAYRVN010000138.1:0-1654 GCA_964427675.1 uncultured Acidaminococcales bacterium | reverse complement strand
AACTTGCTGATGACTACTTCTTTGCCCGTGTCAGCACATTCCTGTTCGGTAAGTCCCACCCAGGCAATTTCCGGCGACGTGAAAATGCAGCCAGGAATAGCATCATAATCCATGATAGCCTCATGACCGCAGGCGTTTTCCGCCGCAATAATTCCTTGATGAGAAGCAGTATGTGCGAGCATCCACTTGCCGGTAACATCACCAACCGCGTAAACACCCGGCACTGATGTCTCCATTCTTTCATTGACGGTGATGCCATGACGTGTATAAAGAATACCTGCCTTATCAAGTTCAACCTTGTTGAAAATAGGAGTGCGGCCAGTTGCCACCAAAACCTTCTCAGCAGCAAGGACCGTTTCCTTGCCCTTGCTTTCGACAGTCACTTCCAGGCCTTCAAGGCCACGTTTGATGCCTTTCACCGTACTGCTTGTCATGGTTTTGATAAACTGTTTGCGTAAAGCCAACCCCATACGTTTTTGCATATCGGTATCACAAAGCGGCAGAATGTTAGGCGCCATTTCCACAATAGTCACTTCACAGCCGAAACCGGCATAAATACCGGCAAATTCCACGCCAACAGCACCGGCACCGACAATGATGATGCTCTGAGGCACTTCGCTTAAACTCAGAATATCGTCGCTATCAATGACACCTGTGCATTCGCTGCCCGGAATAGGCGGCTTAGCCGGTACAGAGCCGGTTGCCAGAATCACTTTTTCAGCATGTATGCAGCGTTCTTCGCCCGGATTGTCGGTCACGATATGAACGCTATGAGCATCAATCAGATGCGCTGAACCTTCAACCAGCTCTATCTTATTGCTCTTGATCAGTTTTTCTATGCCGCTGCGCAGCTGGTAGATAACATTATTCTTGCGCTCCATGATTTTGTCCCAGTCATAAGCGTATTCGCTGACAAACATGCCGAATTCTTCCGAATGGGTAATGTCCTGCCATTTCTCCGCGCTCTTCAACAAGGTCTTGGTTGGAATGCAGCCTCTGTTCAAGCAAACTCCGCCCAAATCTTTTTTCTCAATCAGCAAAACCCTGGCGCCAAGCTGTGCAGCACGAATTGCGGCCACGTAACCGCCAGTGCCTGCTCCGATTACACAAACCTGATAGTTCATTTTTCCGCCTCCCAATTTTATCTTTTCAGCGTCCAAGCATCTTGGGCATATTTCGTAACAGATAATTCTCCAGCCGTCTCTTTTTCTAAAGCAGTCAGCTCTCCTTCAGCCAGTTCAATGCCTAGCGCTTCAGCAAAACCTGCTTCCATGGCAAGACGCGCTTCATCCCAAGTCACATTTCTGTTCAAAGCTGTTTGCAAATCCATAACACGGTTTTTGAGCATGCTGCAGGTTTTGTCTTTTTCTTCGCTGCCGCCCTGCAAGATTCCTGCCAGCTGCTCAGCAGAAAAAGCCAGTAAAATTGATCCATGCTGCAAAATCACGCCATGCTTGCGCACCTGCGCGCTGCCTATCAATTTCTTATGACTGACCGTCAGTTCATAGTGCGAAGGGGCATCAAAACAAGCTGCCGATGCCGGCTGTGGCGTCTTATGCGCATAAGCTGCCTGCGGCTTCGTCATTTCCGCCGTAAGGCCCAATTTTGCCAAACCAAGCAGCAGGCCTTGGCTAAGATAGCGATAGGAAGCAGT
>CAYRVN010000137.1:0-3401 GCA_964427675.1 uncultured Acidaminococcales bacterium | reverse complement strand
AACTGATGAGAAATAATAGAAAAAAACAGGACGAAAAATTTCGTCCTGTTTTTTTTATGTGTTTTATTATTTTTGTTTTCTTAATTTATGGCCTTCATAACGTTTCTGACCTTCGGCAAAAGCTTTTTCTTCTTCCGGTGTCAATAGTTTCAGGCTGGCAACCGGATTCGGTTTACCTTTTTTATCAAGCGCAACCATCGTAAAGAAAGCCGATAGGGCACGTTTTTTCCCTTCAGTCTCAAGATCTTCGACATCAACTGTTACAGCGACTTCCATTGACGATTTGCCAACATAAACGACTTGCGCCGTGCAGGTTACAAGATCACCAATCATGATTGGCAGATGGAATTCTACCTCGTCGATTCTTGCAGTTACCACGTTGGAGCGTGCATAGCGACGAGCGGAAGCATAAGCCGCCGAGTCCATTATTTTGATTATTTCACCGCCATGTATATTGCCAGCAACGTTAGCCTGATGAGGCATCATTACTTCACTGATATAAATAAGGCTGTCAGAACTTAATTTGTTCATTGTGCCACCTTTCCTTCCTGTCGGATATCAACTATTTATTGATAATATAGCATACGGTGATGAGGTTCGCAAGACTATGAAAGGTGTTGCATGGGAGTTTCCACTATGTTATAATTTATAAGCTTAGGTAGTATTTTTTAGTTTCGAAAAAGAGAGGTGCAGAAAGATGAAAGAAACAATCCATCCGAAATACGGCGAAACCAAAGTGGTTTGTGCCTGTGGAAATACATTTATGTCAGGTTCAGTAAAAAATGAATTGCA
Source organism: uncultured Acidaminococcales bacterium (assembly GCA_964427675.1). Lineage (GTDB taxonomy): Bacteria > Bacillota > Negativicutes > Acidaminococcales > Acidaminococcaceae > RZYP01. Next base: position 2,609 of record CAYRVN010000137.1, on the reverse strand, counting down.
CGTTGATGTCTGCTCCAAATGCCATCCGTTCTTTACTGGTCAACAACGTAATATGGCAGCACGCGGCCGTATTGAAAAATTCAACAAACGCTATAAAACAGAACAATAACAATTGTCGCAGCAGAGCCGGGGCTCTGCTGTGTTTATATCCGAACTTTTTCGTTCATTGCACTTAGGAGAAAAATATGGAAAGAAAACCAAATGTTGGCGGTCAGGCCGTTATAGAGGGTGTCATGATGCGCGGGGCCGCGGGTAATATAGCGGTAGCGGTGCGTCAACCCAATGGGGAAATCATAATAGACAAAATGGCTTCAGGTTCTATTGCCGATAAATATCCGATTTTCAAGAAGCCTTTTCTGCGTGGTGTCATTGTTCTTTGTGAATCTTTAGTTCTTGGTATGAAGGCTCTTTCTTATTCTGCACAGGTTTCCGGAGAAGAAGAGGAGCAGATTACCGGCAAAGAAATGGCGATGACGATTGCTTTTTCCATGGTCCTTGCCATAGCTCTTTTTATAGTTCTGCCGACCTGGTCCATGCGTTTTATGAAAACCTGGACGGAAAATCATATGATGCTTAATCTTTTTGAAGGCATTCTGCGCATGGTGATTTTTTTGATTTATATCGGCGCAATATCCAGAATGAAGGATATTCAAAGAGTGTTTCAATATCATGGTGCTGAACACAAGACAATCTTTGCCTATGAAGCAGGATTGCCGTTGGAAGTTTCCAATGTACGCGGTTTCACGACGCTGCACCCACGCTGCGGTACTAATTTTCTGATGATTGTCATGATTATCAGTATGTTTGTTTTTACCTTTTTAGGGTGGCCTAATTTGCTTGAAAGAATTTTATCAAGAATTGTACTGATGCCTGTTATTGCTGGCATCAGTTATGAAATCATACGTTATGCCGGCACACACATTGAACATAGTTGGGTGCGTACGGCCATTCTTCCGGGGCTTTATTTGCAAAAACTTACTACCCGTGAGCCAGATGATTCACAGATAGAAGTAGCAATTGCAGCCCTGAAGGCAGTACTGCCGGAAGAAGAACCTGCCTTGACAGAGGCAGAAGTTAGTGTAGGAGAAGAATGCGATGTTAGATAAATTACAAGCGTTAGAAGATAAATTTTTGGACTTGGAAGCGCGTATCAGCGACCCCGATGTCATCAGTAATCAGGCAGAGTGGCAAAAGTGCACGAAGGCCCATGCTAAATTAGCAGACATTGTGGAGGTTTTTCGTGAATATAAAGCACTGATGCAAAAAATAAAAGAAGACCAGGAAATAGTCGAAGCCGGCGAAGATGCGGAACTTGTGGAAATGGCAGAGGAAGAACTGAAGGAACTAAAACCGGAAGTTGCAGAATACGAGGAAAGACTGACCATTTTGCTGTTGCCATCGGACCCTAATGACGATAAAGACGTAATTGTCGAAATCCGCGGCGGCGCGGGCGGCGATGAGGCTGCTCTTTTTGCCGGAGTGCTGTTCCGTATGTATACCCGTTACGCCGAAGAGCGTGGCTGGCGCACAGAGGTTCTTGATTCTAACCCGACCGGCTTGGGCGGCTTTAAAGAAGTAGTTTTCCAGATATCGGGCAACGGCGTTTTCAGCCGTTTGAAATTTGAAAGTGGTGTTCACCGCGTGCAGCGCGTGCCGGAGACAGAGTCCCAGGGACGTGTGCATACTTCGACTGTTACCGTAGCAGTCTTGCCGGAAGCCGAAGAAGTTGACGTGGAAATTAATCCTGCTGATCTCAGAGTTGATACTTATCGTGCGGGCGGCGCAGGCGGCCAGTATGTAAATAAAACAGAGTCCGCAGTACGTATAACGCATCTGCCGACGGGCATTGTGGCCCAGTGCCAGGATGAAAAATCACAGCTGAAAAACAGAGAGAAATGTTTGCGCGTATTAAGAGCAAGAATTCTGGAAAAGGCTGAAGAAGAACAACGTATGGCAACCGCTGAAGATCGCAAGAGCCAGGTTGGAACGGGCGACCGCAGTGAAAGAATAAGAACCTATAATTTTCCGCAGGGACGCGTTACCGATCACCGCATCGGTCTGACCCTACATAAATTAGATACCATTATTAATGGTAATCTTGATGAATTATTGGATGCGCTTGTTACTGCCAAACAAAGTGAACGCTTGCAGCAGGTGAAATAAAATGGAGCAGGCTCAGACGAAAGAAGTATGGACGATTGTCAAAATATTGGATTGGACCAGGCAGTATTTCGCGGACAAGGGGATAGAAAATCCCCGTTTGGACGCAGAGATACTGCTTTGTGCTGTGCTTTCCTGCCCGCGTATCAATCTCTATGTGCATTTCGATCAGCCGCTGAAAGCTGAAGAACTCTCTAAATACAAAGAATTGATCGTAAGACGTGGACGTCAGGAACCTTTGGCCTATATTTTGGGTGAAAAAGCCTTTATGAATTATACTTTCAAGGTAACACCAGCAGTGCTGGTTCCACGGCCGGAAACAGAGCTTTTAGTTGAAACTCTGGTTGAGCTGAACGACAGCGGTAAGAAAATCAAAATACTGGATATAGGTACGGGCAGCGGTGCTATCATACTTTCGCTCCTCAGTCTTTTGCCTTTGGCTGAAGGCA
>CAYRVN010000136.1:0-3469 GCA_964427675.1 uncultured Acidaminococcales bacterium | reverse complement strand
AGGATATCGTTAACCAAGGTACTTTTGCCGGAACCGGAAACACCGGTGACAACGGTCAAAACCCCAAGAGGGAAATCGACATCAATATTTTTCAGGTTATTGGCACGCGCACCTTTGACAGTAAGGAAATTGCCGTTTCCCTGCCGGCGTTCTTTGGGTACAGGAATGAATTTCCTGCCGCTCAGATACTGTCCTGTAATTGATTTAGCATTTTTCTTGATTTCTTCCACTGTTCCCTGGGCTACCACATGGCCGCCATTTTCACCGGCTCCGGGTCCAATATCAATAATCTGGTCAGCCGCATACATTGTTTCCTCATCATGCTCGACAACCAGCAAGGTATTACCCAAATCACGCAAGTGCTTCAGTGTTTCCAGTAGTTTACCGTTATCACGCTGATGCAAGCCGATACTAGGTTCATCAAGTATATAGAGAACGCCAACCAAGCCCGAGCCAATCTGTGTCGCTAGTCTGATACGCTGAGCCTCTCCTCCGGATAAACTGCCGGAGGCACGGTCAAGAGTTAGGTAGTCGAGGCCAACATCATTAAGAAAATGTAGTCTAGCCAGAATTTCTTTTAAAATCTGACGTGCAATAATTTGCTGTCTCTCTGTTAATTCCAATGTATCAAAAAATTTTATACAGTCCCTGACGGTCAGTGAAGTTACATCACAGATGTTTTTGCCGCCTATAAGAACAGCCAAAGCCTCCGGTTTTAATCTTTTGCCTTGGCATTCAGGGCAAGGTGTACTGGTCATGAAGCTTTCAATATCAACACGCATGCTCTCTGACATAGCTTCTCTATGACGTCTTTCCAGCAATGGGATAATCCCTTCAAAAGCTGTTTCATGCTGCCTTATCTCACCTTGCAGATTTTCATAGAGAAAAGCAAATTTTTCGTCATTACTTCCATACAGAAGTATTTGCTTTAGTTCCTCCGGTAATTCATTCCAGGTTGCATCTAAAGAAAAATTATATTTTTCTAATACCGCGGCAACTTGTTTCATGAAATAAGAGTTAACGTTATTGCTGACTGCCGCTATTACGCCCTGTGCGAAAGTTTTACTGCCATCTGGAATGACAAGTCGTAAATCAATTTCCAGTTTCATACCTAAGCCAGTGCAAACAGGACAAGCACCATAAGGATTATTGAAAGAGAACATTCTCGGCTCAATTTCCGGTAAGTTGATATCACAATCGCTGCAGGCAAAATGTTCGCTAAAAACTGAAGTATTGCCGCCGATAACTCCGATTTCTACCAGTCCCTCGGCTAATCCTAACGCAGTTTCCACCGAATCTGCCAGTCTCTGCGTAATATTTTTCCTGACAGCCAAGCGATCGATAACAACGGCGATATCATGTTTTTTCTTTTTATCCAACACAATTTCTTCGTCAAGAGTTCTTACTTCGCCATCTACGCGCACACGCACATAACCGGCTTTCCTCATATTTTCCAATATTTTCTGGTGCTCGCCCTTGCGACCTCTAACTAGCGGAGCAAGAACCATGAATTTGGTTCCCTCATCCATTGCCAGCACTTTATCAACGATTTGTTGAACAGTTTGCCTTTCAACTACTTTACCGCATTTCGGGCAATGTGGTACACCTGCACGAGCAAAAAGCAAACGCAGATAATCATATATTTCGGTAACTGTACCAACCGTAGAGCGCGGATTGTGACTGGTCGTCTTCTGATCGATTGAAATTGCCGGTGATAAACCTTCTATGTAATCAACATCTGGTTTATCCATCTGCCCAAGGAACTGTCTGGCGTAAGCAGATAGTGATTCTACATAGCGACGCTGCCCCTCAGCATAGATAGTATCAAAGGCCAAAGATGATTTACCTGAACCAGAAAGACCAGTTATGACAACCAATTCGTCACGGGGTATTTCCACGGTAATATTTTTCAAGTTATGTTGGCGTGCGCCTTTTACAATTAATTTTTCTTTCATCTATTATTTTCTCCTGTTGCTTTTAGGCAATAACTTCTGTCCAAGCTCTCCTTTGACAATGATCAGGCGATCCCTATATTCTGCGGCACGTTCAAAATCCAATTCTTTGGCCGCGGCAGCCATATTTTTTTCTAATTCTTTGGCCATTTTGCTAAGTTCCTTCTCAGATTGTTTTTTGATTTCTTTGACAGAATAATTAATATTGGTATCTTCTTCACTGACTTTCGTCAGCTTTATCAGTTCACGTACTTGTTTTTTGATAGTCTGTGGCACGATACCATACTTCAAATTGTGTGCTTCCTGTTTGGCACGACGCCTGTTAGTCTCGTCAATGGCTCTTTGCATGGAGTCTGTCATTCGATCAGCATACATGATGACACGGCCATGAACATTACGCGCTGCTCTGCCAATTGTCTGAATCATTGCCGTATCAGAACGCAAAAAACCTTCTTTATCTGCGTCTAAAATAGCAATTAAAGAAACTTCAGGTAAGTCAAGGCCCTCACGTAGAAGGTTAATACCGACCAAAACATCAAATTCACCAGCGCGCAAAGCATGAATTATCTCAGCACGCTCAATGGTGGCTATCTCAGAATGCAGATAACGAACCTTCACACCAGCTTTCTTAAGATATTCGGTCAAATCTTCGGCCATGCGCTTAGTCAGTGTAGTAACTAATATTCTTTCGCCGGCAGCAGTAACTTTGTGGATTTCCCCAAGCAAATCGTCAATCTGCCCTTTAATTGGTCTAATTTCTACCATAGGATCAAGCAAACCTGTTGGTCTTATAATTTGTTCTACGGTATTATCTGCCTCTTCTAACTCATATTTTGAAGGTGTAGCTGAAACATAAATTGCCTGCTTCCGTTGCTCCTGAAACTCATCAAAGGTCAAAGGTCTGTTGTCAAAAGCAGATGGAAGGCGGAAACCGTGTTCTACAAGCATGGACTTACGAGAACGGTCACCTGCATACATTGCTCTTATTTGAGGTAAAGTAACATGAGACTCATCAATTACCAAAAGAAAGTCTTCAGGGAAATAGTTGACCAGCGTAAAAGGCGGCTCACCCGCTTTACGTTTTGCTAAATGGCGGGAATAGTTCTCGATGCCTGAGCAATAACCCATTTCATTCATCATTTCCAGGTCGTAATTTGTCCGCTGTTCCAAACGCTGTGCTTCCAAGAGCTTATTCTGTGCCTTTAACTCCTCGAGTCTTTCTGCCAGTTCTTGCTTGATATCTTCCATTGCCCTTACAAGATTATCTCTGGAAGTAACATAATGGGAAGCAGGAAAAATAGCTGCATGCGTCCGCCTTGCTAAAACTTCGCCTGTCAACAAGTCTACTTCCAGCAAATTTTCGACTTCATCGTCGAACATTTCGATACGAATTGCTTTTTCATTGTACCCGGCTGGTATGACCTCAATGACATCACCTCTTACGCGGAAAGTGCCGCGTTGGAACGCAATGTCATTGCGGCTGTATTGTATCTCGACAAGTTTCTTTAAGATAATCT
>CAYRVN010000135.1:0-3490 GCA_964427675.1 uncultured Acidaminococcales bacterium | reverse complement strand
AAAAATATTCTACAACTACCGAAAATAATGTTACTACGGAGGGTAGATGGCGCGATTATTATGGCAAATTGCAGCTTAATGGCGGCCTGAGTTATAGCAAGGATAAGTGGAACGGCGCTGTTAATCTGAACTACCTTGGTAAAAGGACCAGAGATGTTGATTCTGAGGAATCCATGAAACCATATTTGTATACAAATCTTAATGTAGCCTACAAGCCGAATACGAGCAGCAAGGTATTCCTGAATGTCGATAATTTGCTGGATAGGCGTGACATTACTACCAGTGCAGGTTCGACCTTCTACACCTTGGGCAGAAACTTCATGCTTGGGTATGAGCACACTTTCTAGGCAGTGGCAGCAATCTCCGCTTAAATGCATAAAGACTGTTCCATTCAGGAACAGTCTTTATGATTGGTGCATTAATTAAAGGGTTTTATTTCATAGAGAAGGGGAAAACTATTTGCATAATTATTTGAAGAAATACAAAAGAATTTATGGCTATGTGCTGGGATTTATCCTGTTTTTCGCGCCTTTTGCTTTCTTTCAGAAAGCATTGGGTTATTTATTGGGTTTGCCAGCCATTCCGTACACGATACACAATCTATGTTTTCGTATTCCTATTGAACATTTGCTGAGCGGCAGATTCTTTGAAATGGGGACGGTAGCTGTCATCAGTACCATTCTCCTGCTCATTACTGCACTCATCTTCGGACCTTTGTTTTGTGGTTTTCTTTGTCCGGCGGGAGCATTGCCGGAATATTTGAGTCGCTTGGTACCGACCAAATATCAGATCAATTGGGATAAACATTTGCCGACCGCAGCTCTCAGATATGGATTTTTGCTGGGCTTTGTGCTGGCACCGTTTACCGGGGGCTTGATTGCTTGCGCGTACTGCAATTTTTATGTTTTTGATCTTCTGCTGAACTATAGCGCTTGGGGTTATGTAGTTGCTTATACTTCATCGCTGCTTTTGACAATGTTGTTCTGGCTGGTGGTTTTTGGTCTGTTTACGCAGGGGGGCAGAGGTTTTTGCACTTTCTTTTGTCCTGTGGGGGCAATTCAGAATTTTGTTCATTATATAGGCAGCTTTCTGCCCTTTTCTTTCCAACTGCGGATTAACAAAAAATCGTGTGTGAAATGCGGACTATGTGTGAAAAAATGCCCTATGAATGCTCTCAGCCTAAGTGCTGAAGGCATTGAGCACAATCGCCATATCTGTATCCTTTGCATGGAATGCGTGAGTGTGTGCCCGACCAAAAGTATTTGCTATGGGCATAGCTTGGGAAAGAGGGATAGAGATGCCTAAAGTCACAAAATATCTTTATGTCTCGGGTGCAGCTTTGTTGGCGGCAGCACCACGGGCACAGCAGGCAGTGCAGAACTGCAATGGTGTTTGCGGCAGTTGCGGAGGCGGCTGCGTTTACGGATTTACACTGGCTGGAGGGGTTCTGGCTTTGTATTGTCTGAAACGATTGGCAGAACCAAAGGTGTGCCATGAAAAATAACAAGATCATGTTTGCGATACTTATCGTTGTGGGCTGTTTATTGGGAGTTTTTGCCGGTATGTTCAAAGAGGGCAATGAAGGCGAGCGGGTTGTTTACAAATTCGAATTAAAAGAAAACGCTGAGTACGAAGAGGTTATTGATCTGGCTGAACAGGGAGCGCTGAAATATTATTTGCAGCCCAGTGTCGTATCGGTACAGGGCAGATTCAAAAACGGCAATTTGCAGGAGCCGCTGAGAGCTGAATTCACTGGGCTGCCTGGCTACGTGTCACAGGGCAGCAAGAAAAGTTACTGGCCGGAAGCAAAGCCGGAGGATAATCTTACAGTCATAACTAAGGGATATTCTTTCCTGAATGTTGAGGTAGAGCTGCCGCGGTCAGCTGTCTATGCATATGATGTCGGTAGGGCGGTGTTGCAGATCAGAGATGCAGCTGGCAAGCTGACGACGGTAAAGTTCAGGTTTATAAATTCCAAGTGCTTGTAATGGGCATTTTTGTCTTGAAGTCAAAAGGCTGATTGTACAATTGGCGGCAATGGGAGTATTATATAAGAAAATACTGTATAGCTGTTTATTTAACCAGCATTAAAGGAGAGACAAGGATGACTGCTAAAAAAAGAATTGTTGGTGTTATTGGTGTAGGGCATGTAGGAGCTCATGTTGCTTTTAATCTGGGCATGATGGGTATTGCAGATGAAGTTTTGCTGTGTGATAAAAATGAAAGTAAAATTGTCAGTGAACGTCAGGATCTGATGGACGCTGTCAAGTTCATGCCGCATCGCGTGGAATACAAACTCGCTAAATATGAGGAGCTGAAAGATTGTGACGTGATTGTCAACAGCACTGGGAATATTGCTCTTTGCGCTACTGGCAATCGTGATGATGAGATGAATTTTACTGCGGTGCAGGTCGCTGACTATATCCCTAAGGTAATGGCTGGTGGTTTCCATGGTATCATCCTTAATATTACCAATCCATGCGATGTTATTACTTATCTGATCGCAAAGAAGAGTGGGTTGCCGAAAGGACATGTACTTGGTACAGGTACCGGTCTTGATACCTCTCGTCTCGTCAGCGCGATTGCGCAGCAGACTGGACTGGAACATCATTCCTTCAACGCCTATATGATGGGAGAACATGGCAACGCACAGATGGTTCCTTGGTCTCTGATGCAGTTCGGCGGCAAGCCGTTGACTGACTTGCAAAATGACCCGCGCTTTGTCTTTGATAAAGAAGATATTAAAAACAAGACGATCAAAGGCGGCTGGGTAACTTATCAAGGTAAGCAATGTACTGAATACGGTATTGCCTCTACGGCTGCAGCAATGGTTGGCGTTATTCTGCATGATGAACGCAAGATTATGGCAGCCAGTGTTCCTTTCGATGGCGAATATGGCGAAACAGGAATTTTCTGCGGCTGTCCGGCAGTGATTGGTGCCAATGGGGTAGAGCAGGTCATGGAATACAATCTGCCTGCTGATGAAAAAGCAGAATTCAAAAAATGCTGTGATACTATTCGTGCTAATATTGCCAAAGCAGAGAAACTGCTGGGCTAATGGCCGCAGCCATAAGAATTAATGTGGATGGACCAAAGGGAGTTTCTCCTTTGGTCCATTTTGTCATTTCAAAACTTTTCTTTTTACATTTGTTTTTATTAAGCATACGTAATACAATGTAGTCAAAATAAGTAGGCAGGGCGAAAGTTATCTGCATGCCTACTTCCATAGGCAGCAAATTGAAGGATCGGAAAGGTTTTATCAAGGTAAGCGATTTGGTAGGCAAGGAGATTGAGACGCCTGCAAGCATTTGAGTTTTTTAGCGTAACAACCAAGATCTAAGCAGTTTTGGAAGTAATTACCAATAAAATAGCAAAAAGGCTGTTCCTTAATGGAACAGCCTTTTTCTGCTTTGCAGTGATTTCCTTATAGTATTTATTTCCAGAATACGATTTCTGGTTCTCTTTTGATAATGTCGGGCGAGGTTTTGGC
>CAYRVN010000134.1:0-3509 GCA_964427675.1 uncultured Acidaminococcales bacterium | reverse complement strand
GTGCCGATATTAGCATGGGGTTTTGTTCTTTCGTATTTCTGTTTTGCCATTATTTTTTCCTCCTCAAATAATCGTTTTTAGTAATTAAGCTTGAGTACCTTTTGTTTTTGCAACAATTGCCTCAGCAATGTTTTTAGGAACGTCTTCGTAATGGTCAACTTCCATAGAGTAGTTGCCACGACCCTGAGTTTTGGAACGAAGGTCAGTAGCATAACCAAACATCTCGGAAAGTGGAACGAAGGCTGTAATAACTTGAGCACCGCTGCGAGCTTCCATACCTTCGATACGGCCACGGCGGGAGTTCAAGTCACCGATTACATCGCCCATGTATTCTTCAGGAACAGTAACTTCTACCTTCATGTACGGCTCAAGAATAACCGGAGTAGCTTTCAATGCACCAGCACGGAAACCCATGGAACCGGCAATTTTGAACGCCATTTCAGAAGAGTCGACTTCATGGTAAGAACCGTCGTAAACCGTTACACCGATATCTACCATTGGATAACCGGCAACTACGCCGTTTTCCATAGCTTCTTTGATACCAGCTTCGATTGGTCCGATGTATTCTTTAGGAATAGCACCGCCAACGACTTTGTTTTCGAACAAGAAGCCTTCGCCTGGTTGACGCGGGGTAATTTCCAACCAGCAGTGACCATATTGGCCCTTACCACCGGATTGACGAACAAACTTACCTTCAGATTTAACTGCTTTACGAATAGTTTCACGGTATGCAACCTGTGGGTTACCTACTGTGCAGCCTACTTTAAATTCACGAAGAAGACGGTCAACAATGATATCCAAATGTAATTCGCCCATACCGGAAATAATTGTTTGAGCAGATTCCGGATCAGTGTGTACACGGAAAGTTGGATCTTCTTCAGCAAGTTTTTGGAGAGCTATGCCCATTTTTTCCTGGTCAGCTTTGGTTTTTGGTTCAACTGCTACGGAAATAACAGGATCCGGGAAAACCATAGACTCAAGAATAATAGGAGCTTTTTCATCACAAAGGGTATCACCTGTAGTTGTATCTTTCAAACCAACAGCAGCAGCGATATCACCGCTGTATGCCATATCGATTTCTTCACGATGGTTTGCATGCATTTGCAGGATACGACCGATACGTTCTCTCTTACCTTTTGTAGAATTGTAAACGTAAGAACCAGAACCTAAAGTACCGGAATATACACGGAAGAAAGCAAGTCTTCCTACAAACGGGTCAGTCATGATTTTGAAAGCCAGAGCGGAGAACGGAAGTTCGTCGCTGGAAGCGCGTTCGTCTTCTTCGCCTGTGTCAGGGTCAACACCTTTGATTGCAGGAATATCAGTTGGTGCAGGCATGTAAGCAACTACCGCATCAAGAAGTGGTTGTACACCTTTGTTCTTGTAAGAAGAGCCGCAGCAAACCGGAGTCATTTTGCAGGCTATAGTCATCTTACGAATGCCTTCGTTGATTTCTTCTTCAGTGAAATCTCCACCATCGAGATATTTCATCATTAATTCGTCGTCGCTTTCAGCAACGGCTTCGAGCAAAATTTGACGATATTCTTGAGCTTTTTCAAGCATGTTTGCTGGAATTTCTACAAACTCTTCTTCTTTACCTAATTTATCTCCATATACTATCGCACGCATTTTGACCAAGTCAATCATGCCTTCGAAAGTATCTTCGAAACCAATTGGGATTTGAATTGGCACAGCGTTTGCATTTAAACGATCTTTCATCATCTGCACAACTCTATAGAAGTCAGCACCTGTGATATCCATTTTATTTACATACGCCATACGAGGTACGTTGTATCTGTCAGCTTGACGCCATACAGTTTCGGATTGCGGTTCAACGCCGCCCTTAGCGCAGAATACTGCAACGGAACCGTCGAGTACGCGCAAAGAACGTTCAACCTCTACCGTAAAGTCAACGTGGCCTGGTGTGTCAATGATATTAATACGATGGCCTGCCCATTGGCAAGTAGTAGCAGCGGAGGTAATTGTAATACCGCGCTCCTGCTCCTGAACCATCCAGTCCATTGTGGCGCCACCTTCATGAACTTCGCCTATCTTATGCGTTTTTCCGGTATAAAACAGGATTCGTTCAGTCGTAGTGGTCTTGCCGGCATCAATATGAGCCATGATACCGATATTTCTTGTTTTTTCAAGTGGAAATTGTCTGGCCACTAGTTTTAATCCTCCTTAATTCCTAGCACGAGCAAACCTCGAGCTTACCAACGATAGTGAGCGAAAGCTTTGTTGGCTTCTGCCATCTTGTGGGTGTCTTCGCGTTTTTTAACTGACGCGCCGGTGCTGTTAGCAGCATCCATAATTTCGCCGGCAACACGCTCGCACATGGTTCTTTCACCACGTAGACGAGAATAATTTACCAGCCAGCGGATACCCAAAGTGGTTTTACGGTCCGCACGAACTTCAACCGGTACCTGATAGTTAGCGCCACCTACACGGCGGGCACGTACTTCAAGGATTGGCATTACATTCTTCATAGCAGCATCGAAAACTTCCAATGGATCTTTACCAGTTTTAGCACGGACAAGGTCGAATGCATCGTATACAATGCTTTCAGCTACACCTTTTTTGCCGTCTAGCATGATTTTGTTAATAAATCTAGTTAATAGTTTTGAACCGTATACTGGATCCGGCAAAACGTCTCTTTTAGTCACAGGGCCTTTTCTCGGCATGTGTTTCCCTCCTTCTCAGAAATCAATCGTGATGTTTTAATTATTTCTTTGCTGCAGCGGCTTTTGCGCGTTTAGCACCGTACTTGGAACGGCCTTGATTACGATTTGCAACGCCAGCAGTATCAAGCGCACCACGAATGATGTGATAACGGACACCCGGAAGATCTTTTACTCTTCCGCCTCTAATAAGAACAACACTGTGTTCTTGCAGATTGTGGCCGATACCTGGGATATACGCTGTAACTTCAATTCCGTTTGTCAAACGAACCCTTGCTACTTTACGCAACGCAGAGTTAGGTTTCTTAGGGGTTGTTGTATAAACCCTTGTGCAAACCCCACGTTTTTGTGGGCAATTTTTCAAAGCCGGAGCAGTGGATTTTTGTTTAAGGACCTCTCTACCTTTACGAACCAATTGGTTAATTGTAGGCATATCGGCACCTCCTTCCCAAAATAATTAGTTTTAATAATTATAAAAACCCTCATGCTGAAAGCATTACGGATCCCTATCAATCCTTGAGTATAGCAGCGGCTGCAGCACCAACATGGATGCCACACAGTTTGCCAAGCTCCTGCATAGAGGCAACCGTTTCATAAACAAGGTTGGCCTCGGCGCAAGCGGCAATCAGTGGATCAATTACGCAGGCGTCTGCATCATTTGCAATAAAGACAATTTTCGCAGTGCCTTTCTCAATGGCTTTAGCAGTTTGTTTCACGCCAATAACGTGCTTAGCTCCTGCTTTTAACAGCTCAACTGACATAGTGAATACCTCCAAAAACGCATAGCTATACCGAGATGCTTAAGTATTGTAACATTCTAAACACAGC
>CAYRVN010000133.1:0-3513 GCA_964427675.1 uncultured Acidaminococcales bacterium | reverse complement strand
TCGGTAGGTATCGTTACGATAAAGAATAATATAGTAGTAGATGAGTATTATAGTCTTATAAAACCCAGACAGATGTCTTTCGATAGTAGTAATATTCAGGTCAATGGCATTACGCCGGCGATGGTGGAGAATGCAGCGAACTTTTCTGCTGTGTGGACGGAGATGGCAAAAAGGCTGGAGGGTCAAACTGTTGCTGCTCATTACGCGGCTTTTGACATCAAAGTATTGAAGGCTTCTCTTGATGATTATAATCTTGACTATCCGGCAATCAGGTATGTTTGCAGCTGGATTATCGGCAAAGCTGTCTGGCCGGATTTAATGAGTTATCGTCTTGATGTACTTGCTAAACGCATCGGCTTCCAATTCACTCATCATAATGCCTTGGAGGATGCGAGAGCGTGCGCGATGGTTCTCCTGAAGGAATGTGAGGATTCAGGTATCGCATCTCTTGATGAAATGGCGAAAAAATATAAATTCAGTATTGGCAATATTGTCCCACAAGCAACGCTTTTTTGAGCTTGGCATAAGAAATGTGTAAATATGGTTGCAAACGATAATTATAATTAAATGAGAATTTTCCCTAAAATGATATTTTTGGCAAAAAGTGTTATACTTGGTTTGTGTGATAATGCATATTACTTTAGTTAACAGGAGGTGCTGAAATATGGAGGAAAGATTAAATGCGGTTACACATGGTATAGGAGCTGTTGCGGCAGCCATAGGACTGGTTTTTCTAGTGCTATTGGCTTATCAATATGGTAGTGTCTGGCATGTTGTGAGTTTCAGCATCTACGGTGCTACGTTGTTCTTGATGTATCTGATGTCTACACTTTATCATAGCTTTCGCAACGAACGTGTCAAAAGCTTATTCAAGATTTTTGATCATTCGGCCATATATTTGCTGATTGCCGGTACCTATACACCTTTTGCTTTGATTATCCTGCATGGCTGGCTGGGCTGGACAATGCTTGGTATAATCTGGAGCTTGGCGCTTGTAGGTATTGTACTCACCAGCTTTTATGTGAATAGATTTCATAAGCTATCCACGCTGTGTTACGTATTGATGGGATGGCTGATTGTTATCTGTATTAAGCCGATGCTGGAACGTCTCGATACAATGGGTATGATATGGCTGGCTGTTGGTGGCTTATTTTACAGTGTGGGCGCGATTTTCTATTTGCTGAAAAGGATGCCGTACAATCACGCTGTTTGGCATTTGTTCGTTATTGCTGGCAGTGCCTTCCAGTTTTTTGCAGTGCTTTTCTATGTGTTGCCTGTAGCAGTTTAAGATTAACGCAAAAAAAGAACTGGCTTTGTTTTAACAAAGTCAGTTCTTTTTGTTTTTTATTTGTGTTCTTTAATTTTTTCGAAGGCTACAGCGAGCATCAGTTTAATGCGGTTCAGCTGATTAACTTCACTCGCTCCGGCGTCACAGTCGATTGGTACAATGTTGGCCTGCGGATAGGAATGAAGCAGTTCGCGAATCATGCCTTTGCCGACAATGTGGTTAGGGAGACAGCCGAAAGGCTGCAGACAGATGATATTGTTGATGCCGTTCTTGATCAACGAAATCATTTCTGCTGTCAAAAGCCAACCTTCACCGGTTATATTGCCGAGTGACACATGGTCTTTAGCCAAGGCAATCAATTCCTTCAAGGATTCCGGCGGGTTAAAGTTTTTGCTGCCGTGAAGTGCTTTCTCCAGAGTTTTACGATATTGTTCAACAATATGGATGAAAATTTGGGATTTAATCTTATTTGCCAAGGTGCCTGCAAGCAGTTTGTATTTGACACAGTCGTCGTAAGCTGTATAGAGGAAGAAGTTGATTAAATCAGGTACTATGACTTCGGCTCCTTCTTCTTCCAATGTCTGCACTATATGCCCATTAGCAATGGCGTGATATTTTACGAGTATTTCGCCGACCAGACCAACTTTAGGTTTGTCGTTTTGCGGCTTCAGAGGCAGGTTATCAAAATCGCGGACGATGCCGAAAATGTTTTTCTTAAACTGCCAACGATTACATTTAATCAAGTCATAACGACATTTTGCAGACCATTTTTCGTAGAGTTCATTTGTGGAATTAGGCACCAGTTCATATGGACGGACATGCTGCATGACGCGCATCAGCAAGTCGCCATAAGTAATAGCCATTAGCAGCCTATCCATGGTTCCGATGGAAATGCTGAATTCACCGGAGTCTTTGCCACAGAGGGAGAAGACCGGTACTTGAGGCATGCCGATATCCTTGAGAGCTTTGCGCATCAGCGCAACATAGTTGGTAGCACGGCAGCCACCGCCTGATTCGAAGAGCAGGATTGAAGTATGCTCAGGATCATATTGTCCTGAGGTCAAAGCCTGCAATAGTTGCCCAATTGTTATGATGGAAGGGTAGCAGATATCGTTGTTAACAAATTTCAACCCGAGGTCTACAGCTCTTTTGTCCGGAAGAGGAGGGATGACGATCTGATAGCCGGAACCTTCAATGGCGGCCTGCAGAAATTGAAAATGAACAGGTGACATTTGAGGTGCCAGGATGGTATGTGTCTTTTTCATGGATTTCTTGAAAGTTGGCCAGTGATCATGCGGATTTTCTTTATTGGCCGCATTATTGGCTTTGCGTACTTTCAAAGCAGCAAGTAGGGAACGTATGCGTATACGTGCCGCGCCAAGGTTATTTATTTCATCAAGCTTTATTGCTGTATAGATTTTGTGATTGGTTTCCAGCAATTCTTTGACCTGGTCCATGGTAATGGCATCAAGGCCGCAGCCGAAAGAGTTAAGCTGAATGAGTTCCAGGTCTGGTCTTTTTGCGACTAATGAAGCCGCAGCATAGAGGCGGGAGTGATACATCCATTGATCCATAACGCGAATCGGCCGTGGTGTTTTTGCCAGATGACAAATGGAATCTTCTGATAAAATAGCTAGTCCGTAGGATTGAATCAATTCAGGCAGACCATGGTTGATTTCCGGGTCAATGTGGTATGGACGTCCGGTTAGAACAACACCTGGCGTCTTTGTCTTTGTAATATAATCAAGGACTTGTTCGCCTTGTCTGTGAATATCATTTTTATAATTATTTAGTTCCTGATAGGCGGCATTGATTGCTTCGGCAATTTCAGAATTTGTAAGATTTTCGCTTTTTAGTTCCTCGACCATTCTTTTTTCTAAGCGCTCAGGATTATCAAGGGGCAGGAAAGGCTGGATATATTCAATGTTTTTCTCTGAGATAATTTTCATATTGGCACGAATGTTCTCAGAATAAGAAGTGACTACAGGGCAATTATAGTTATTGTCTGCGGTCATATCTTCTTTGATGTTGTAAGGGATACAAGGATAGAATATTTTGGTAACGCCTTGGTTGATAAGGTCAATTATATGACCATGAACCATTTTGGCCGGATAGCAGAGAGAATCTGAGGGGATGGTTTCCAAGCCTTGTTCATAGATAGTTCTGGAAGATTTATTGGAGAGAATGACCCTATAGCCTAGTTTGGTGAAGAAAGTAAACCAGAA
>CAYRVN010000132.1:0-3533 GCA_964427675.1 uncultured Acidaminococcales bacterium | reverse complement strand
ATGTGACTTTATTTCCATCTATTTTAACATAATAGCGGATAATAGTACAATTAGGCCGCTGATTAACAAAGTCCAAGTAAGGCAAGGGCTAAAGAGATTGTGAGTCATATTTTTCACAAAAATAACCCTTGACAAGCATAGTTAATGCTAGTAAACTAACATCATGAATTAGCAGAGGCTAACCAAAGAGAGAAGGGGAATTATGATAAATACTGCCATGACCTATGAAAAAGATTTTTCTTTGCGGGGAATGATTCCTGCATCGATGTTGGAAGCCGGGCGCCCGATGAAAATTGTCCGTATTCAGGGGCGCGACAAAACAAGAACTTTTTTGGCTGGGCTAGGTTTCACGGAGGGAAGTGAAGTTACTGTTGTTTCAGAATTGGCAGGTAACGTGATTTTCAAGATTAAAGATGCCCGTGTTGCTCTAGGACGTGAAATGGCCAGTCGTATTTTGGTAGGGTAAAGGAGATAACGATGAAAACTTTAAAGGAAGTTGGTACCGGTGAAACAGTTGTTGTCAGCAAGATTAATGTAACCGGCAGTATTAAGAGACGTATCATGGATATGGGTATCACTAAAGGTGTTTCAATTACGGTGCGTAAGGTTGCTCCACTGGGTGATCCGATAGAACTCAATGTCAGAAACTATGCCGTTTCTTTACGTAAAGCTGATGCGGAGAATATTTTTGTTGAGTAACAGAGGGAGCTCTGTTTTTTTAATGTATAGTTAGCATATGCTAACAAGAGGAGGCAAAAATGAGCAAGACTTTAGCTCTGGTTGGTAATCCTAACTGTGGGAAGACAACCTTGTTTAATGAATTGACTGGCAGCAGCCAGTATGTAGGTAATTGGCCAGGAGTAACAGTTGAGAAAAAAGCTGGTAAACTTAAGGGTCATAGCGACATCGAGGTAATGGACCTGCCTGGGGTATATTCTTTATCACCTTACACGTTGGAAGAAGTCATTACAAGAGACTATCTTTTGGAGGAAAAGCCATCGGTTATTATTAATATCGTAGATGCTTCTAATCTGGAACGTAACCTCTATCTGACAACACAAATTCTGGAATTAGGGATTCCCGTTGTAGTGGCTTTGAATATGATGGATATTATCAGGAAAAATGGTGATGAGATAAATATCGCCAATCTTGCAGCTGAATTAGGCTGCCCTGTTTATCCTATTGAAGCTGCACATGGCATTGGTCTTGCCGAAATGCTGCAAGAAGCAATAAAACTTACCGAAGTTAAAGTTAAATCTTACTCATTAGCAATTTTTAAAGGCAATCTTGGTAAAACACTGAAGGAAATAGAGTCACTTTTGGAGGAGGAAATCCCAAAGCATCTTAGAGGATGGTTTGCTGTTAAGCTTTTTGAGCGTGACGAAAAGGTATTGGCAAAATACAAGATGTTCCATAGCATCAGAGTGAAGACTGAGCAAATAATTACGCAATACGAAGACGAGGTTGACGACGATGCTGAGAGTATTATTACTAATGCCCGTTACGAATACATCAGTTCAATTATTCATCGTTGCATTACCAAAAAACGCAAGTCTCATGAATTGAGCACCTCTGATAAGATTGACAGAATACTTACCAACAGGATATTGGCACTGCCGATTTTCTTTATGGTAATGTGGTTTGTTTATTATGTTGCCATTCAGACTTTGGGCGACTTAAGTACAAGTTTCATGGAAGATACCTTCGCGGCAATCGGCGATAGCTTGGGCGGTATGATGGCAGATGCCGAGGTTTCAGAGCCACTGCAAAGTCTGATTCTTGATGGTATTGTCGGCGGTGTTGGCGCTGTGCTTGGTTTTGTCCCGCAAATTATGATTCTCTTTTTCTTCCTTTCTTTTTTAGAAGATTGTGGGTACATGGCACGTGTGGCCTTTATTATGGATAGAATTTTCCGTCGCTTCGGCCTTTCAGGCAAATCTTTCATTCCAATGCTGATTGGCAGCGGTTGTTCGGTGCCTGGCATTATGGCCAGCCGCACAATTGAGAATGAACAAGACAGAAAAATGACGATCATGCTGACACCTTTTATACCTTGCAGTGCCAAAATGCCGGTATTCGTTCTTTTTGCTGCAGCACTCTTCCCTGAACAATCCTGGGTAGGTCCTTCTATGTACTTCTGGGGTATTGCCATGGTTATTTTCTCAGGCATTTTGCTAAAGAAAACCTCTACATTCGGAGGCAAACCAGCGCCTTTTGTAATGGAACTGCCGCAATATCACATGCCAACAATCAAGGGTGTTATGATTCACATGTGGGAACGTGCCCGTTCCTTTATTGTAAAGGCCGGTACGATAATATTTATTGCTTCCGCACTGGTCTGGATGTTACAAACCTTTAATTTCTCACTGGAAATGGTAGAGCCGGAAGAAAGTATGCTGGCAAGCATAGGTGGCGCGATCGCTCCAATTTTTGCGCCAATGGGCTTCGGTACCTGGCAGGCGGCCTTCGCGGCAATATCAGGTTTTCTTGCTAAGGAAGTCGTCGTCTCAACATTTGCTATTTTGGCAGGATTAGGCGAGGCAACCGAGGAAGATCCGAACCTTATCCAAGTAATGCAGACGATGTTTACGCCTGCTAGTGCCTATGCTTTTATGGTTTTCACCTTGTTGGCTTCACCTTGTTTTGCCGCAATTGGGGCCATCAGAAGAGAAATGGGCAGCTGGAAGTGGACTTTCGCTGCGCTTGCTTATCAGACTGGCCTGGCTTATATAATGGCAATCTTGATTTATCAGATAGGCAGCAGAATTTAATCTAACTTCCATTAATATAATAATAAAAACAGCGAAGTATCAATAAAGGATACTTCGCTGTTTTTATTTTGGGGTTTCAGGCAAATCGTTTTTTTGCTGTCAGAACTTTTTCTAAGACAGTTGCTATCATACCGGCACAGAGGGCAGTATATAACATGCCAGGTGCTGCAGCTAACACAAGAGGTATGGCTGCTTTGCCTACAACGACACTAAGGCAGATGCGGGCTGTAAAGGTGGCAATTGGCCCGGAAAATATATAGAAAAATTTATTTTTCCCGCAAAAATAATAAATAATGGCAACGACAACACGGAAAATCATGGCGATGAGAACATTGAAAACATTCTGAGTACCTAACATCAAACCGACCATGCTGGAAAGGATGCCGGCTGCCAGATATTTCTTAATGCCAAAAACTCCGCAGACGGCAACAGCGACTGGCGCCGAAAGCTGAAATTCTGTGCCGGGGAATAATCCTGGCAGTTTGAAAGCTCCGCTAACCGTAATGAAAGCGGCTAGTAATGCTGTTTCTGTAAGCAATTGCAGTTTTTCACGATACAATACGGAAACACCTCTTTGTTAACGTTTTAATAAATATGGTTTACGATAGAATTGTAGTACTCTTTCACCTTGTTGTCAACCTAGCAAAACACTTGGTTAACGAAAACATCTCGCAGATTTTGTATCAAGGTAGCAAGTATATATCGCGAAACTACTAAGAGACAAGGGGGTAAAGATGCGACGGGCTTGCTGCACATCAGCGA
>CAYRVN010000131.1:0-3588 GCA_964427675.1 uncultured Acidaminococcales bacterium | reverse complement strand
GTCAGAAAGCGATAGAGAAAATAAGGCATTATTAAGACAACTGCTGAGCAAAAAATTAAATTATAGAGTATATACATGCATTAACCTCATTTCGCTTCCTTTTCGCGATACTGAATATTATACAAATGAGAATAAAGCTTATTATTAGCCATCAATTCTTCATGCGTACCTGTCTCGACAATTCTGCCTCTTTGCAGGACAAGTATCTTGTCGGCATTCTTAACCGTAGAAAGTCTGTGAGCAATGACAAAGGAAGTCCTGCCAACCATCAGGCGGTCCAAAGCTTCCTGCACGATACGTTCGCTTTCTGTATCAAGGGCAGAAGTTGCTTCATCAAGGATAAGTACACGCGGATTCTTCAGAATCGCACGAGCAATGGCGATACGCTGACGCTGCCCGCCGGAAAGGTTAAGACCGCGGTCGCCCAGCATCGTTTCATAGCCATTCGGGAATTCCATGATGAAATTATGAGCATTAGCAGCTTTAGCAGCGGCTTCTACCTCTTCGCGTGTTGCTTCCAGACGGCCGTAAAGTATATTGTCGTACAAAGAACCGTTAAAGAGCACTGTCTCCTGCGGAACGATACCTACTTGCTCACGCAGAGAATTTAAAGTTACTTCGGCAATGTTATTGCCGTCAATGGTGATGGAACCCGAAGTTGTGTCATAAAACCTCGGCAGCAAATTCGCAATTGTCGATTTGCCGGCGCCGGACGGACCTACGATGGCAACAACTTCGCCAGGTTCGGCCCTGAAACTTACATCATTCAGGACTTTTTCGCCTTTGCCATAAGCAAAGCTTACGTCATTGAACTGCACGCGTCCTTCAATCTGCGGGAGCACTTTAGCGCCAGGAATTTCTGCAATTTCTTCCTTCATATCAAGGACGTCAAAAACACGCTGGGCAGCAGCTAACGCTCTTTGAATGCTGCCAACTACACGCGTCAGGCGTTTGACTGGGTTGGAAATATTAACTGCGTAGACCAGGAACGCAACCAAAGAACCAGCAGTCAGGTCACCGTTGATAACACCGTGACCGCCGTACCAGATAATTGCTGTAACGCCGATAGCAGCGACAAATTCGATAACCGGTGTTAAGAGCGCCATTAACTGCGCATTCTTCATATTAGCACGGAAATTAGCGAAATTCTGATTGCAAAAACGCTCTATTTCGTAGTCTTCGCGCACGAAAGATTTAATAACCCGTGCGGAGGAAACTGTTTCCTGCAAAATAGAAGTGATGTCAGCCGTACATTCCTGAATCCTGCGGCCGGACTTGCGGATTCGCTTGCCAAAGAAATCCATCAGCCAGAGAACAAAGGGGAAAGTACAAAAAGTAAACAAAGTCAGCTTCCAGTCCAGATAAACCATCGCTGTTATCGAACCAATCAGGACGCTGCCCTCAGTAATCATATCGATTGTATTCTGCACCATCGCCGCCTGCAGAGCTGAAACGTCGTTGGTGACATAACTCATGATCGTGCCCGTCTTGTTCTTGTCGTAAAAAGACACGCTCAAACGCTGCAGCTTCTGGTAGACGGCGCTGCGTATATCAATGATCACTCTTTCACCAACGTAGCTCATCAGGTAATTCTGTCCATAAAAACAAACTCCTCTGACAAAGAAGATGACAATGATACCGCCAGCGATGATATTCAGCATATCAGCATTTTTGTCGGCAAGCACCTTATCTATAACATCTTTGATGATCCAAGGCACATACAAATTACCGGCAGCAGCTAGTACCGTACAAATTGCCGCGGTAATGAGCCGCGGCAGATAGGGCTTTATATAACTCAGGATTCTAAAATATAAATTCATGCTTTTTCTCCTGCAACTCTCAGTGTAAGTTCGGCCACACGTCTGACTGCGCCTGGTTCTCCCAGGCGTTTTTTGACGTCATCCAAATCAGCCAGTGCTTGCGCATGCGCAGCAGGCTCCAGTAAATGCAAAACTTCTGCAGCCATCTTGTCCGGCGTAGCATCTTCCTGCAATAGCTCCGGCAAAACACGACGGCCGGCAACAATATTCGGCAGTCCTATATCAGGAATATTCAATAAGCGTCTGATAATAAAGGCCGTTATAGGCGCTGTTTTATAAACAATGACGCTCGGCAGTCTGCAAAGAGCAGCTTCCAGTGTAACTGTGCCGCTGGCCGCTAAGGCAACATCGGCAACACCCATCACGTCGTAATTGTTGCCTTCCGTTATTTGCACATGTATGCCCGCACGGTTTATTTCTTCTTCCAACATTGCACGTGGTATGGTTCCGGCTCTAGGCATAACGAATTCCAAAGCAGGATTAACCTTTACCATTAATTTCGCTGCTTCGAGCATAGTTGGTAAAAGGCGTTGTATTTCCTGCAAACGGCTGCCCGGCAGCAGTAATACCAGAGGTCTTCCTTCATGTTTGCCAGCCTTGGCAATAGCTTCAGCAACCGGCAAACTTGGTTTAACTATATCAACCAAGGGATGGCCCATGAATTCTACATCCGCGCCAGCCTCTTTGTAAACTTCATATTCAAAAGGGAAAATAGCCGCAACCTTGTTCACAAGTTTTGCGACATTTTTGGCACGACCTTTGCGCCAAGCCCACGCTGATGGAGCAATAAAAGAAATCACCGGGATTCCTTTAGCTCGTGCAACTTTGGCTAAACGCATATTAAACCCGGGATAGTCTATCGTCACAAGACAGTCCGGGCGTCTTTTGTCCATAACTTCCGCAAAGTCAGAACGTAATTTAAACAAAGCCGGCAGCTTGCGGATAATCTCCACCAACCCCATGACGCCATGGTCTTTAATATCAAACAGGACTTCGCCGCCTGCCGTGCGCATGCCGTCGCCGCCCATGCCGTAGACCTCGGCAGTAGGATCAAGCTTCAATATTTCTCTCGTCAATGCGGCGGCATGTACATCACCGGATGCCTCACCTGCCGAAATCATTATTTTGGCCATAAATTTTCCTTTCGTTGAATCTCTATCTATAGGTGTTATAAATTAAACATAAATTATCACGCTATATTATAACACAAAAATAGGGCGGACGTGTTGTCCTCCCTAAAAATATCACTTAATTGTTAAATTTTGTTAACGTGCTACTACGAACATATCATGTTCGTCAGCCAAAGCCAAAGTTCTTTCTCTTTCAACCAGGAGTGTGCGTCCTGCTTCCATCACAATGCCCGCAGCCCCAGCCGCAATCATGGATTCAATTGTTCTCACCCCAACACTAGGCATATCAAAGCGATTATCCTGTGCTGGTTTTGCCGTTTTGGCAACAATCACACCTTTGCCTAAGGTACCGCCTCGTAAAATGCAGGCATCGGTTCCTTCAATAGCTTCAACTGCCATCACAGCTTTGTTTTTTACGACGACTGTCTGTCCGATATCGAGGCGGCCAATCTCTTTGGCAACCTGAAAACCAAATTCAATGTCTTCGAGTTCCTCAGCAGTCGGTTTACGTTTGCTGAGCACTCCCGGTGCCGGCAAGAGGGGTTGAATCAGGAGCGTCTGATCCATAACCGCCATCTTTTCTTCTTCCAGTTCTTTTACTATGGCATTCATAATAGTATCATCTTTGCGGTCAGGCA
>CAYRVN010000130.1:1314-3593 GCA_964427675.1 uncultured Acidaminococcales bacterium | reverse complement strand
GAAACAATATATTTGCTGAGCCTGGTGCTGGAGACTGCTAAACCTGTTTGCATTACGGGCGCTATGCGCGGAGATTCGGAGATGGGGCCGGATGGGCCTGCGAATATTTTGGCAGCGGTGAAGGTTGCGGCTTGTGAAGACGCTGTTGGCAGGGGCGCAATGCTGGTTTTCAATGATGAAATTCATGCCGCTGCAGAAGTAACAAAAACGCATACGACTTCCTGCTCGACTTTTGCTTCTCCTGGTTGGGGGCCGATTGGACATGTTTATCTTGACAAAGTGGTATTCAGGAGGCGGCCGGAAAATCTTCAGAGAATCAAGACGGAAGTTATCGAGGAAGATGTCCATCTGATTAAGACTGTAGCGGGTATGGATGATTATTTGTTCAAATGTCTGGCGGCAAAGCCGGCAAAAGGGATTGTGGTGGAAGCTCTTGGCTGTGGTAATGTGCCTCTTGGTGTTAAGCAAGGCATAGAATATGTATGCTCCTGCGGTATTCCGGTAGTGCTCGCAACAAGAGTCCACACAGGAAGGGTGGTTCCTGCGTACAGCTATGAAGGAAGTGCATTGTCGATGGCAGCTAGTAATATCATTTTGGCAGGAGAACTTACTGGTCAGAAAGCCAGGATTAAACTGATGTTAGTTATGGGCATTGCTAAAGACGTGGATTTAATTAGAAAATATTTTGATTAAAACATAATATTGTATACATACAATCGTGGAAAAGTGTTAAAATATTACAAAACACAATAAACTTACAATACGAACATTCAAACTTTACAAAAAATGTTTGCGCAAAGTATTGACACGGTGAAACTATGCGTTTATACTAAACACATGGTTTAAAGCGGCAACGAGGCCGAATTGTTTTCTCCGAACAATTCGGCCTTTTTTGCAACAATAATAGGGGTATAATAGAGAAAAAACTAAAAAACGGATTTTTTGAGCAATATTTCTGTTTTTTGATTTGTCCAGGTGGTGCAAAAATGTGTTTTTGAGAAATGCATGGGTAGAAATCGATTTAGACGCTATAGCCCATAATGTCAAAGAAGCTAAAAAAAAGATCAATGCAACTACCAAATTATGCGCAGTTGTGAAGGCCGACGCTTATGGCCATGGTGCAACGCAAGTTGCTAAAGCAGCATTGACTGCTGGTGCAGATTTTTTGGCAGTGGCCTTGCTGCAAGAAGCAATTGAATTAAGAGAGGCGGGTATTAAAGTGCCTATCTTAATTTTGGGGGCACTACAGGAAGAATATGCCGAAGAAGCGGTCGCTCATGATGTTAGCCAGGCTCTCTTCACTTTAGCAAGTGCCAAGGCGCTTTCTGCTGCAGCGGTAAAGCTTGGCAGAAAAGCAAAGGTTCATTTAGTAATTGAAACAGGCATGAACCGTATCGGTGTTTCACCGGAACAATCAGGCGAATTTGCTGCTGCAATTGCTGCATTGCCGGGCATAGAACTGGAAGGTGTTTTTTCACATTTTGCTATGGCGGATGCCAGAGATAAAACTTTCTGCCATGAACAGTATGCCAAATTTCAAAAGGCTTTGTCTCAAATTGAGGGCAGAGGAATTGAAATACCAATCAAACACATATCCAACAGCGCGACGATTTCAGAGTCGCCAGAGATGCAGTTGGATATGGTAAGACAAGGCATTACACTTTATGGACTGTGGCCTTCGGATGACGTAGATCACTGTTTGGATTACAAGCCGGTTATGAAGCTGAAAGCTAAAATTACTTTCATTAAACAGATAGAGCCGGGAGAGACAGTGGGTTATGGCAGGACTTTTAAAGCTGACAGGCTAACGAAAATAGCAACATTGCCGTTGGGCTATGCTGATGGTATCAGCCGCAAGGTTTCTAATAAAGGCTACGTTTTATTAAAAGGTAAAAAAGCGCCGATTGTCGGCAGGGTATGTATGGATCAATTCATGATAGATGTAACAGATATAGAAAATGTTGAGATTGGTGATGAAGTGCTTGTTTTCGGCAGCAAAGAATTATCTGCAGATAAAGTTGCCGAGTGGACAGAAACCATAAGTTATGAAGTGCTCTGTGCTGTAAGTAAAAGAGTTCCTAGAATTTATATAAATAGATAGATAGAGATATATAAATCAGGTTGTTCAGCCAAAAGGCTTGACAATATAAAAAAAGTACTTACAAAAAACAAAGGAGTGAATGGCTAATGAGGGGTAAATTATTAGCAACAGCAATTACGGCAATGCTTGCAGTGTCGGTATTTGCAAGTGGTTGCGGTGGGGGCAGCAAAGCTTCTGA
>CAYRVN010000130.1:0-1214 GCA_964427675.1 uncultured Acidaminococcales bacterium | reverse complement strand
AGTGAAGCTGCGAAAGTACCTTTCCTGGCAATTGGCGCAACCAACCCAAAAGTTACTTTGGACGAAAAAACAGGCAAAGTAAAACCTAATACCTTCCGTGTTTGCTTCATCGATCCGTTCCAAGGAACTGTAGGCGCTAACTTTGTTCTTAATGAATTAAAATTGAAAAAAGCAGTAATTTTTGTTGATAACAGCAGCGATTACTCCAAAGGTTTGGCGGCTTTCTTTAAACAGGCTTATTTGGCTAAAGGCGGCGAAGTAGCTGGCGAAGAAGCTTACTTACAAAAAGATACTGATTTCAAAGCAGTTTTGACCAAGATTAAAACAATGAATCCTGAAGTTCTTTATGTACCTGGTTACTATGAAGAAGTTGGCAAGATTATAAAACAAGCACGTGAATTGGGTATGACTTTACCAATAGTCGGCGGCGATGGCTGGGATAGTCCGAAACTTGCTGAAATTGCTGGTGCTGCTCCTTTGAACAACACCTTCTTCACCAACCACTATTCCCCAGATGATACCAGTGCAGCTTCCAAGGCTTTTGTTGATGCTTACGTAAAAGCTTACAACCAAAAACCGGATGCTCCGGCAGTACTTGGCTATGATGGCGCTCGTCTGATGATAGATGCTATCTCCCGCGCTGGCGGCACTGATGGTGCTAAGGTTGCTAAGGCTCTTGCAGAGACTAAGAACTACAAAGCAGTTACTGGCGACACTTCTTTGAACGAAACTCATGACGCAGTTAAGAGTGCTGTTATCATCGAATTCAAAGATGGTAAACAAGCATATCGCGCAACTGTTAAACCTTGATTTTTTTCAAGGACATTTGAATAGCTTTCCCTTATTTGTGACTGTCACCGGCTTAGGCCAGTGGCAGTCACTCTTTTTTTGT
Source organism: uncultured Acidaminococcales bacterium (assembly GCA_964427675.1). Lineage (GTDB taxonomy): Bacteria > Bacillota > Negativicutes > Acidaminococcales > Acidaminococcaceae > RZYP01. The sequence goes on along the minus strand of CAYRVN010000130.1, from coordinate 322 downwards.
TCGGCAGGAAATCTGACACACCATGGCGAATGCATACAATCGGATAATTTGATTCTTAATATATTTATGGAGGAGATAGAGATGACAGAACAGGAATGGAATGAATATGTAAATTTTGCATCTGGCGGTGAATGGCCTATACCAAGGGGAATGATCAGTGATTATAATAACTGGTTATGTCGTTCTATTGTCGGTAGAGCCTTGTATTTCCGTGACAAGGTTGAAGAGGCGATGACCGTCCTTGCTACTGTTGTTGATGTTGAACCGTCAATGGAGAAGGCAGAAAAAGGGATGTCGGAAGCAGAACATAAAATTCTTTGCC
>CAYRVN010000129.1:1799-3605 GCA_964427675.1 uncultured Acidaminococcales bacterium | reverse complement strand
GCTTCCTCAATACTCGGGCTTATTTGTGAAATAATGGCCGTGCTGGAACGAATTGTATAGGGCATGCGCCTGATAGCGAGAGAAAGAATGATAATTATCGCTGTGCCGCTTAGTAACAACGGTCTGGTGTTAAAAGCATACAAAAAGGAAATACCAAGAACGGAACCTGGAATAATATAAGGGAACATCGTCAATGTATCGAGTATCTCGGTGACAAAAGATTTTTTGCGAGCCGTCAGATATGCCACAAAAACACCGATAACCACAACAAGCGAAATGGCACACAGGCCAAATATGTAGGTGTTGAGAATAGAGTTATTGTCCTTTGCCAAAAGCGTGTTTTCATAATTACTGAAGCCTAGGTTACCTGTATAGACCGTACCGCCGCTCGTTTCCAAAAATGAAGTATAAATTACTGTCAGCTGCGGTAAAATTGCTAAAAAAGCGATGCCATAAACGAATAGATAAGCAAAAAATTTGCGTACACCTTTCGGTTCAACCTGTTCCATCGGCTTTAAGGCCGTCATCGAATAGGCGTATTTGCTTGCCAGATATCTTTGCATAAAGAAAAGCAGCAGGGTAATTGCTATGATAATGACGCAGAGAGCTGCGGCAAAATGATCATCCGTGCTGACTTCTCCCATAAACTGCGTATAAATCAGTACTGGAAAGGTTCTGAAGCCTTCGCCTATCAACATAGGTGTACCAAAATCACTGAATACGCGCATAAACACCAGCAGTGCTCCTGCGAGCAGGGACGGCATAACCAGCGGCAGAATTATTTTGATGACTCGCTGAAAAGCGTTCAGTCCCAAACTTTCGGCAGCCTCATTCAGTGAGTTGTCCAGATTTTTTAAAGCGCCTGACACATACATATAGATTAAAGGAAAGCTTTGCAAAGAAAAGACCAGTACAATGCCCGTAAAACCATAAATGCTTGGCACATGCAAGCCAAAACTTTCAGTTAAAAACTTTGTCCAAAAGCCATTGCGGCCAAAAAGCTGAATCCAAGCATAGGCGCCGATAAAAGGTGGTGACAGATAAGAGATGACAATCAAAATGTTCAAATACTTGCTGTAAGGGACCTTGTAGCTTCTTAATAAATAAGCCATTGGCAGACCAATCAGCGATGCCAGCAGAGTTGAAGCAACTGTCACATAGAAACTGTTGACCAAAGTACTCCAGTAATATTTGCGTGCAAAAAATTTGTCGAAATAGTCCAAGGTGAAAGTTAGTTCACTTGTATTGGAGGCAAGAACGCTTTTATACAAAACCTGTGCTAAAGGATAAACAACAAAAAGTGTAAAGAAAGACAGGAGCACAACTGCAATGCCAATCCAAACATTAAAGCCTTTCTGTTTCATCGCCTCTGCCTCCCGCAATCAAATTCTGCGTTCCGTCAGCTGTAAAAACATTGATTTTTGGTGCGTCAACGGTTAAATAAACTTTGCTGCCTACACCACTATTAGTAAGCTCTGTATTTTGAATTACTTCTATTTCCTGTCCACCGCTTAGTTCAAGAAAATAATGGGTATTAACACCCAAAAATACACTGTGCCTGATAGTCGCCGGAATGCCTGTTGTAAGCTTCTCATCGATAAAAAATTCTTCCGGCCGTACTGCGACAATAACTTCGTTACCTTCTTGAGCAGTGTCATTTAATTCTGGCATCGCCACCCAATAGTCGCCAAAGCTTAAACCCTGGGTCCCATTTTTTACAGCCACTTTTGTCTTCAGAATATTGGACAATCCAATAAAAGTTGCTACAAACGTATTAACAGGTCTTCTATATATTTCCTGCGGCGT
>CAYRVN010000129.1:0-1699 GCA_964427675.1 uncultured Acidaminococcales bacterium | reverse complement strand
CCTGGTTTGACAGACAGGGATAGGCCGGAAATAATTGTATCTTTGCCAAAAATTTTTGTTACCTTATCTATGTTGATCGCAACACTCACATAAACTCCCACTTTCGTAAAATATTGGAATCATAGCAATAAGAAGCTATGTCGGTGTCTTTCAAAACTTATTAAAGGAAAAGGGCTCTCAAAGGAGCCCTTTTAAATGTCAGAAATAATTACATGGATTTCTCCAGGTACTCACTGAATTTTTTGGTAATTTCTGCTTTATGCGCGGCGACCCAAGCTTCATCATATTTAGGAGCCAGTTTGATTTTGTCTATCGGAGTCATATAACCAGCAAGCTGTACACCTTTACGCAAAGGACGAACAGTCAACTCTTTGCCGACTGCACTTTGAATTTCTTCACTCAGCATGAAATCAACAAATTTTTTCGCATTTTCCGGGTGTTTGCAGTTCTTAATTATTTGTACGGATTCACCAGGGAAAATTGCCCCTTCCGTTGGGAACACAACAGCAACTTTGGCGCCGTTCTTAACGAGGCTGGCAGCCGGATCTTCCCAAGTCAGACCAACTACATATTCACCACCGGCAACGCCTTTATATACCTGGCTGGAACTATTAGCCATCTTGCCGTTCAGGTTAGCAATGAATTTCTCGACATATGCCCAAGCTTCAGGCGACATCGGATCGCCATCCTTGCCGTTAGCATAAAGCATAGCCATCAGAGATTGAAAGGCAGAACTGGAATTAACAGGATCGCCAAAAGCGATTTTTCCCTTCAATTCTGGGTTCAGCAAATCAGCAAAACTATCTATTTTCATATTACCTTTTAATTCGTTATTAACAATAAGGACAGTCGGATCAGCAAAAGCAGGTGTGAAAACACCATGTTTATTTTTGAAGCCATCCATCATCTTGTCATTTTCTTTCGATACGTATTCCATAAACAAGTCCTTAGAACCAGAAAGCATTGTTTCGTCAGCTGCCCACAAAATGTCGCCTAATGGGTTCGCTTTTTCCGAATTTACTCTTTTAACTACTTCGCCTGTGCCGGCAACAACAAGATTAACTTTGATACCAGTAGCTTTTTCAAACTTAGGAATTACCGCATTGTTCAAAGACTCACTGCGTGCCGAATAAACAGTCAAGACTTTTTCTTCCTGTTTTGCGTCACCAGCTTTTTTCTCTCCACCGCCACAGCCGGCAGTAAGCAATAGCAAACCGATAACTGCAGTTAAAGCTAAGATTTTTCTTTTCATGGTTATGCATCTCCCTTTCTGTTTGTAGCCGTTGGCCATTATATATTATGGCCACGCCGATATAGCTATTTATAGTATAATCCTCTGTAACAATATATACAACATTTACAAGAAATTGAGGGCAATTGCAAACAAGCATAAGCTGCGCTGGCATAAAATAAAGAAGTCCAAAGAGAACCCTACCCTTTGGACTTCTTAAGATATTTTTTAGTTGTTTTGAATTAAATAAACACCGATAACCAGAAAAGCAACTCCTACCATACGCATGCTGCTCGTTAAATGCGGCTGTCCGGTCAAAAGGCCGAAGTGATCGAAAACAAGTGCCAAAATAATTTGGCCGGCGACAATTAAACTAAATAAATTAGCGAAGCCGATTTTCGGAGCAACGAAAACACTGGTAAAAATATAGAAGGCACCTAACAGTCCGCCTGTCCACATCCAGAAACT
>CAYRVN010000128.1:0-3606 GCA_964427675.1 uncultured Acidaminococcales bacterium | reverse complement strand
CCTTTGGCCGTTTTGCTCTTTCACGTCCGGTTATAATTCATAAATCAAAAACAGGTTCAGCAAGGTAACTATGACGCCTAAACTAACAAGAGCAAACCTCGTATAAGGTTTATTAGCATACTTGCCCATTACACGCTTAGAAGACGTAAGATAAAGCTGCATGAAAATCGTGAACGGCAGCTGCACACTCAAAAGAGCCTGCGACAAAATCAGTCCGAAAAACGGGTCTGTCACAAAGAACAAAATAATAATTGCCGGCAGGTATGAGACCAGTAAACCAATCCGGGAATGGATATCCTTCATATCATAAGATTCATGAAACATACCTGCAAAAATAGTAGCACCTGCCATGCCCGCCGTTGTCGTCGAAGCGAACCCCGCGAACAAGAGCGCTATCGCAAAAACGTTAGCAGCATTTGGCCCCAAAAGCGGCACCAGCATTTCTTTCGCCTGCTGCAATTCATCAACAGGTACACCGCTCGCGAAAAAGGTTGCTGCCGCCAGCAGGATCATCGCACTATTGATTGCCCAGCCAATACTCATGGAAAATATAGTGTCGAGGAATTCATAGCGCAGTTGTTTAACAATCAACGCCGGATCCTCCAGATTCCATTGACGGCTCTGGATAACTTCAGAGTGCAAGAAAAGGTTATGCGGCATGATGACCGCTCCCAAAATGCCCATCACCACAAGCATAGAACCTCCCGGCAGACTCGGCAGCACCCAATTAACAGCCGCCGTAGGCCAGTTCACCTGTACCAGTGAAAGTTCAAACAGATATGAAAAGGCAATTACCGAAACGAAACCAGCAATCCACATTTCCAATCTGCGGTAGGCATTGGTCCACAGCATCAGCGTACAGATTACAGCAGTAATAATCGCGCCCGGCAAAATAGGAATTTCAAATAACATATTAAGCGCTATCGCTGCACCCAATAATTCTGCCAGTGCCGTCGCAATGACTGCCAGCATAGCCGTACCCAAAAGGAAACGCGAAAGCCAAGGTCTCAAAAACTTACTCGCCGCCTCTGCCAGGCACTCACCGGTAACAATTCCAAGATGCGCCGCATTGTGCTGCAAAAGAATCAACATAATGGTAGAAAGAGTGACAACCCATAAAAGGCTATAACCGTAATGCGCGCCGGCCGCCAGATTAACAGCCCAATTACCCGGGTCAATAAAACCAACTGTTACAAGTATACCAGGACCAATATACTTGAAGACGGCTGAGGCCTCTTTGCTTTGTTCGTGAATGGTTGATAGTTGCTTTCTTAGTTTGTCAAACATCATTGCCTCCTTATTTGCTTCATGCGCAAAGCTGCTTTTCTTATATTATAGTATTTTAGTAAGATTTTGTGAATGCGCTATTAAATAAATCTTATTAAAAAATTATTCTTATTTAGTTAATTCTTGCTCAATCATTGGACTTGAAATCATCAACTTTTTGAAATTATTCTGATTGCCGGAAAGCCGCATAACAAAGCCATTCCTTGAATTTTTAAATTTTGTTTTTTGTATACATTTTCTACCATATTGACGAGCAAAAAAATTCTGTTTATGATTAGATTTCGAGACTAGTGAGAAATTTTTATTATTGTCCAGAATTTTCACAACACAGCTCGCACTTAACCATAGCATGAAAGGAAGAAATCAACTTGAAACAACATCACAAAATACTTCTGGGTTTCGTATTAGGCATTATCGTAGGGCTGATTTGCTACTACACTTTCCCCGTCGCACAATATCCTTCATTCAAATTCATCTCTCAAGTACTGACTTTGATTGCCGGTATCTTTTTGAGAATGATTTTCATGGTCGTTGTGCCGCTTTTGGTATCAGCACTTATTCTCGGTGTTTATGAACTGGGACGTGGCAGAGGCCTCGGCAAAGTCGCGAGACTTTCCATGACGTACACATTGGGCTTGAGCTCCATTGCTGTTATCCTCGCTATCTTCATGACCAATTTGTTCCAGCCTGGCGCCGGCGTATCTGCCGACCTCAGTTCACTCAGCAGCAACGCTTCGGTTATCAAAATCCAAGCCAACAGCGCAGCGGTTACCGACAAAGTCTGGGTGCAGTACATTCTTGACCTCTTTACCCAAAACCCTGTTGACTCAGCGGCTCGTGCTTTCTCCGGCGAAATCATCTCCCTGATGGTCTTCTCCCTGATCTTTGGTTATGCTATGAGCTACACTGTTACCGACACCAATCATCCTATTATTCAAGGCCTGAACGCAGTATTTGAAACCTCTTTGAAGGTTATCGGCTTCGCCATGAAACTGGCTCCATACGCAATCTTTAGTTTGATTTTCAACACTGTCTACGCACTGGGCGCAGGTTTCCTGGAAAACGTTCTTTATTTTGCCTTGGTTGTCGTTGGCTGCATCGTCTTCCATCAAATGGTAGTCTATGCCCTCTTCCTGAAATTATTTGGTAAAGTTAATCCTTACCAATTCTTCAGCAAATGCCGTGAAGTTTATCTCTATGCTTTCTCCACAGCTTCATCTAATGCAACTTTGCCGGTAGCCCTGGAAACAGCAGATAAAGTCCTGCACCTGCCGCCGAAGATTGCCCGCTTCGTTCTGACCATCGGCGCTTCTGCCAACCAGAACGGCTCCGCACTTTTTGAAGGTATCACCGTACTCTTCCTGGCACAGGTTTTCGGCATCGATCTCACTCTCCAAAACCAGATCTTCGTTGTCTTGATGGCAATCTTAGCTGGTGTCGGTACAGCTGGCGTGCCGGGCGGCACCCTGCCAATCATCGCGATTCTCCTGACCTCCGTCGGTGTTCCGGCTGAAGGTATCGGCCTGATCCTCGGCGTTGACCGTTTCCTTGACATGTGCCGTACAGTCCTTAATGTTTCCGGCGACCTGGTTATCACTCAACTGGTCAGTGCTTCCCTCTCTGAAGAAGACCTGAACAACGTTGAAGCATCTGACGACATCGAAGCTGCAGAGGCTTAAGTAATAAGTCACAAACCCCGTGTTGCGAATGCGACACGGGGTTTTCTATTATATCAAGATTTAAAAGTCAGCAAATGTGCTCTATAATATAAATATACTCAAGGCTATCAAAAATCAAGGAGATGATCCTATGGAATTAATGGAAGCCATCTACAAACGCCGTTCAGTCCGCTTCTATACTACAGAACCAGTCGAAAAAGATACTATTGAGAAACTAATCAAAGCAGGCATCCAGGCACCAAGTGCCATGAATGTACAACCCTGGGCTTTTGGTGTGATCCAGGACAAAGCATTGATGCAAAAAATATCCGATGAGACCAAAGCCTATTTACTTGCGAGCATCCCAGAAAAACCATATCTGGAATGTTATCGTCAGCTTTTTAGCAATCCTGAGTTCAATATCTTTTATCATGCACCCGTCCTGCTCACTATTCTCGCTAAACCCGAAGGGCCTTTCCCTGCCTGTGACTGCAATTTAGCAGCACAAAACGTCATGCTGGCTGCGCATTCAATTGGTTTAGGCAGCTGCTGGATTGGCTTTGCACAAATGTCGCTTAACACGCCCGAACTCAAAGAACAACTCGGCATTCCCAAAGAATATACAATCGCAGCACCACTAGTCATCGGACACCCGGCCAAA
>CAYRVN010000127.1:0-3675 GCA_964427675.1 uncultured Acidaminococcales bacterium | reverse complement strand
ATATTATCCCTGGTCAACGCATTCTCTGTCAGCTGTCCCAAAAGGCTCATATCCAGCATTATATGCGTAACACCTAAATCAGCACAAATCTTCTTTGCACATTCTATTTCCTTGCTATGACGCTGCCCATAATCAAACGTCACAGCCTCTACCTTCGCAAATCTCTCCAGTGCCCAAAACAGGCAAGTCGTACTATCCTGACCGCCGCTGAAAACAACCAGGGCGCCTTCATCCTTTATATTCACCAAACATTCCTCCCTTAAGTAACTCTCGCAATAGTTATCAATAAGACGCGTAGAATTTATTATAATTACAATATAAAAATATTACAACCGCGCTTTGCTACATCAGTTTCTTCCTTATCCCGCCATCGCTTTCGTAGTAGATAGCACCCAGCTTTAGTTTGCCGTTAACTATTCTTAGATAAGGGGCAAAGATTTTATCGCCGTCAATCGTGATATATACATCTCTGAAGTCCATAATGCCATGCTGGCTGGTTATAGTTCCCTGCAAGCTGTCAAAGTCTATTAATCCGTAGGAACCCTCACCTGACTTAAAGTCGCCGTAAACCAAAAGATTCTTAGGGTTGCCGTCACTGCGTAAATGAGCGTCAAGATTTACCAGACAATGCAGCTGCGGATCATTAAGCCCAATGTCGCCATGCAGCTCCGTACCTACAAGGTCAACGCTATAACTCCTGTCATCAATATTATAATTGCCAACAGCCTTTACTTTTCCTGCAAAGACTCTGGCATCTAAATCTGGAACATCAATTACCCCATTCTCATATTTAAATTTACCCTTTACATCGCTGAAATGCATCGGGGTAATCTTTAGCCGCTTCATGTTCAAAGTACCTGTAATCACCGGCGTCGGCAAATCGCCGTTTATTACTGCCTGCACGTTACCTTTTTCATTCTCACCATTGCCGATGCCAAAAGCAGACATATTGCAATTTGTAATGTTGAGACTGATATTGTCGTAAACCGCTATGTTTTTGGTCAGATCAACCGCACCATTCAAGCGAACTGCATCAGCGTCAAAAGTTCCGGAGACATTGCCGCATTGAAACTCCAGGTTCATTTTCTTCTTGCTATTGAAATTAATAGTAGCGTTTACATCGTTTAGTTTAAAATCACGCCTGTCGGCATGTGTTTCTATATCAGAGTTCACCAGCACCACCTTGACATTAAACTCTTTTAATTGTTGATGGTCCAAACTATTTTTAGTCTTAACAGGTTTTAAAACATCCAGATGCTGCCAATACATCTTATTATCAAAATTTATATTTACTATCGCGTCTTTGAGCTCAATATAGGTAAGCGTTTCCGTACTTAAACGCTTAGTGATTACATCCCAAGGCCTAACTTTAAAAGAACCCTGGGGGATAATAGCCAATATTTTCCCGGTATCATCTTTCCAGACCAAATTATTGAACCTTACGGTGCCAAAGACGTTTGCATTTAAAGTTTCTACCGTCAACGTTCCTTTAATTACACGTTGCTTAACTGCCACTTCATTAAAAATGATTGCAGCCTGAACGCTGGCTAAATAACAAAGCCAATAAAATATTGTAGTTATAGTAATGGCGATACCTATTATCGATAAGATAAGCTTACGTCTATTTCTGAACATAACTAACGCCTCACTACACTGCTGTATCTTTCCAGCCAAGAATTAACTTCTTCTTAAAACCCTAATGCTCTCTTCGATATTCGAACAATAAAGAAATGCCGAAAATAACTGCAGCAATTAAGTCTACCATTACCCATCTGCTTTCCACAAACTCAACCTTTAAAATAGGATTATACAATACGGCGATAAGACCGAATACCCAAACGCCGAACGACCGTTTCCTTTTGTGATAATCATATAAAGTTAATAATGAAAATATGAATACAGCTATCTGTATTACTGTGAAAAAACCGGAACCAAAATCATAATTGTAGGATTCATTGGAATCCAGGTAATCCGAAATCAATAAACACATGGCAACGAGTTTAGCCGTGAACAAATTCTCCTTAAAAATTTTGGACACAACACAGTCAAGCTTTTCCAAAAACTGATCAAGCATTTATATCCTCTCCTAAGAAAAACAATATAGTTGTTATTTTCGCTAAACTCTCCATCATTCCTGCAAATTCTAAAAACTTATTACAACAAACAGAAATTGCAAATCTTTTCAAAAAAATAACCTGTAAACTCTTAACCTTAAGAGCGTACAGGTTTTGTCATGAAGTGTTTTATTAAAGACCTAATCATGATTAACGTTTATTTTCTTTACAATCGAACTCAGTATCCTGATTTCGTCTTTTTGATATTGCAGTGCCAGATAAAGCTTTTCTTCGTCAATTGAATAACATCCAATTTCTCTTCTGAAAATTTCTTGGGTTTTTTTAAACCCTGCGCTTCCTTGCTTATTCCTTATTATTTCGTATAATCCAGCTATAATTTCCTTGTTGCTGTGAAACTTCTCCCTATCCAAAGCATCGCGTGATTCATGGGTGATTGCAAATTCAGGTACAGGTACAGGTGTGCAGTTCTGATCATAAATCTTATCATAATCGTCTAGCTCTACAAAACCGTCGTATTCCTTCAAAGAGTTGGAAACGTCAATTCCTTCAAAATGCGCGACCTGATGATATTTGCACTTTCTTAATTTGCTTTTGTCTATCATGTAATCACCTCATTTCTTAAGATGATTACATTATATCATAACATTATATGAAAATATGCTGCCACAATTCAGCATAAAAATAAAACCTGCAAACCTCGTATTCGCAAGGGTTTGCAGGTTTTTGTCATTTATTCCCACTCAATTGTTGCTGGTGGTTTGGAGGTTATATCATAAACTATACGGTTAACTCCTGGTACTTCATTAACGATTCTTCTGGAAATAGTATCCAGAACGCTGAATGGAATATGTGCCCAATCGGAGGTCATACCGTCGGAGCTGGTAACAGCTCTCAGTGCAATTGCATGGCTGTAAGTACGGCCATCACCCATAACACCTACAGAACGGATATTAGGAAGGCAGGCAAAATATTGCCAGATTTTCCTTTCCAAACCAGCTTTAGCAATTTCCTCACGGAAAATGGCGTCTGCCTCTCTGGTAATTTCCAGTTTCTCTTCAGTAACTTCGCCGAGAACACGGATTGCCAAACCAGGACCTGGGAACGGTTGGCGCCAAACTAGTTCTGAAGGAATACCGAGTTCTTCACCAACAGCACGGACTTCGTCTTTAAATAATTCGCGCAAAGGTTCAATCAACTTCAGATCCATATCTTCTGGCAGGCCGCCTACGTTGTGATGGCTCTTAATGGTAGCAGAAGTACCGGTGCCGCTTTCAACAACGTCTGGATAGATTGTGCCTTGTACCAGGTAATCAACTTTACCTAATTTATTGGATTCTTCCTCAAAGACGCGAATGAATTCTTCGCCGATAATTTTGCGTTTTCTTTCAGGATCGGAAACGCCTGCCAATTTCGCCATGAAGCGGTCTTTCGCATTAACGCGGATCAGGTTCATATCGAATTTTTCTCTGAAGACTTGCTCAACGGTATCGCCTTCATCTTTGCGCAAAAGACCATGATCAACAAAGACGCAGGTCAGTTGTTTACCAATTGCTTTGTGCACAAGAACAGCAGCTACAGAAGAATCAACGCCGCCGGACAG
>CAYRVN010000126.1:2230-3684 GCA_964427675.1 uncultured Acidaminococcales bacterium | reverse complement strand
ATTGACGATATGTGCAGCAATGGCATGATCTCCAACATCAGCTTCGAAGCGGCAACACATAACTATATTGACTCCTGTACACATGGCATAGCAAAGGTGCTTTCAAAAATGGGTATTTCTACTGTACAGAGCTACCGTGGCGCGCAGATATTTGAAGCTATTGGTATCAGCAACGAGATCATCGACGAATATTTCACCGGTACACCTTCCCGCATCGGCGGTATCGGACTTGATGAAATGGCCAAAGAAGTTAAAATGCGCCATGAACCTGCTTTTACCGAAAATACACTTGATCCGTGCAGTTATCCTTCAGGCTCAGCTTACCAATGGCGCGACAAAGGTGAGAAACACGTTTATAATCCACAAACAATCTTTACCTTGCAACACGCTTGCAAAGAAAATAATTATGAACTTTTCAAAAAATTCTCTTCGGAATTAAGCGGACCAGAACATGAGAGTCAAAACCTCAGAAGTCTGCTTGCCTTCTCACCACAACGTCTGCCTATTTCAATAGAAGAAGTTGAGTCTGTTGAAAGCATTTGCAAGCGTTTTAAAACAGGTGCGATGTCCTATGGCTCCCTCAGTAAGGAAGTTCATGAATGTCTTGCCATTGCCATGAACCTGATTGGCGGTAAGAGCAATACCGGTGAAGGCGGCGAAGATCCTTCCCGTTTCAGAACAATGGCCAACGGTTACAGCAAACGCAGCTCAATCAAACAAGTAGCTTCCGGACGTTTCGGTGTCACCAGCAACTATTTGGTCAACGCTGATGAGATTCAAATCAAATTGTCTCAAGGTGCAAAACCGGGTGAAGGTGGTCAGTTACCTGGCAGCAAGGTTTATCCATGGATTGCCGAATGTCGCGGTACAACAGCCGGTATCCAGCTTATATCACCACCTCCGCATCATGATATTTATTCCATCGAAGACTTGGCAGAGCTAATTCACGATCTCAAAAATGCCAATCCTCGGGCACGCATAAGTGTAAAGCTCGTTTCAGAGGTGGGCGTCGGCACAATTGCTGCCGGTGTTGTTAAAGCATGTGCAGATGTAGTGCTGATCAGCGGTTATGATGGCGGTACAGGCGCTTCTCCGCGCACAAGCATCAACCACGCCGGACTTCCCTGGGAGCTCGGTCTCGTTGAAACACACCAGACCCTTCTGTTAAACAACCTGCGTAACAGAGTAACCTTAGAGACCGACGGCAAGCTCATGACCGGTCGCGATGTTATCATGGCAGCACTATTCGGTGCAGAAGAATACGGATTCGCAACAGCTCCGCTTATCGCTGTTGGCTGCGTGATGATGCGTGTCTGCAACCTCAATACCTGCCCTATGGGCATTGCAACACAAGATCCCAAATTGCGTAAAAACTTCCAGGGCAAACCCGATTATGTCGTTAATTACATGCGCTTCGTAGCACGTGAAGTACGTGAATACATGGCAGAATTAGG
>CAYRVN010000126.1:0-2130 GCA_964427675.1 uncultured Acidaminococcales bacterium | reverse complement strand
TAGATGGTGATTTTGCCTCCTATTGCAACAGAGAAATCATTCTCTTGGAGTCACTATCCGCTATCAACGATAAACTGGAAGTTCAAAAAATGATACTAAATCATGCCAAATTAACAGGTAGTAAAACTGCTGAAGAAGTTTTGAAAAACTGGGATGCATGCGTAAACAAATTTGTGAAAGTCATTCCAAAAGAATACAAACGCGTTACGGAAAGAATAGCTGATTATATGCAAGACGGCTGCAGTAAAGAGGAAGCTGCCATCCGTGTTTTCGAGGAGGGACATGCATAATGGGAAAACCAACAGGATTTATGGATTATACTAGAAAAGAACTTGCTATGCGCCCTGCCAAGGAACGTCTGCAAGACTGGGATGAAATCAAGACCAGCAGTCTTCCCCACAAAAAAGAACTGCAAACTCAGGCTGCCCGCTGCATGGATTGTTCAATTCCTTTTTGCCACAGCGGCATTATGCTGAACGGTGCTTTATCCGGATGCCCTTTGCACAATTTAATGCCGGAGTTCAATGACTTTGTTTACCAGGGTCTTGATCACTTTGCCTATGCTCGTTTAAACAAAACTAATAATTTCCCCGAATTCACTTCCCATGTCTGTCCTGCTCCCTGCGAAGGTGCCTGCAGTGCAGGTCTGGTTAACGACCCTGTTTCCATTAAGAATCTCGAGCAATATGTCATTGAACAAGCTTTTGCCAATAAGCTTGTAAAGCCGAATAAACCAGCACACAGGACAGGAAAAAAGGTTGCCGTCATAGGATCAGGACCTGCCGGACTTGCTTGTGCAGATGAATTGAACAAAGCTGGTCACTCTGTTACAGTTTATGAACGTGCTGATCGACCTGGTGGTCTTTTGATGTATGGCATTCCGAACATGAAGCTGGAGAAAAAACTGGTAGAACGCCGCGTCAAATTACTGAAGGACGGCGGCGTTGAGTTCCTGATGAACAGCGAAGTCGGCCACAGTATTTCCTCTGAAATGCTTACCAAACAATATGAAGCTGTAGTTCTCTGCACAGGAAGTACGATACCGCGTGATTTACCAGTACCAGGACGCGATCTGAAAGGCATCTATTTCGCGAAAGATTACCTGCATGCTGCTACAAAAAGCCTGCTTGATTCCAATATGACTGATGGCAAAGCTATCTCTGCCAAGGATAAAGATGTCGTTGTCATCGGCGGCGGCGATACAGGAACAGATTGTGTAGCGACAGCTCTGCGTCAAGGCTGCAAAAGCGTTCGTCAAATCGAAATCATGCCTTGTCTGCCCCACTCCCGCACTTCCAACAATCCTTGGCCGGAATTTCCGCGTGTTTTCAAAACAGACTACGGTCAGGAAGAAGCCATAGAAGTATTTGGCAAAGATCCGCGTCAATACTGCATTATGACCAAAGAGTTTATCGGCGAAAACGGGAATGTAGACAAGCTCAAAATTTGTCAGATTGAATGGAAAAATGTTGACTGCATGATGACCCCGGTTGAAATACCTGGTACTGAAGAAACCGTATCAGCAAAATTGGTATTGCTCGCCTTAGGTTTTGTCGGCACTGAACAAACAATCTTTGATGAGTTTAAAGTACAAAAAACCCCGCAAAACAATATTGCGGCTAACGAACGAAATTATGCAACTTCTGTTGAAGGCATCTTCACCGCCGGCGATGCTCGCCGCGGGCAGAGCCTTGTTGTCTGGGCAATTGCCGAAGGTAGAAATGCAGCAGCAGCGGTCAACAAGTACCTCTTAGATAAATAACATGAAATAAAAATGCCCTCGGAGTAAAAATCCGAGGGCATTTTTATTTCTGTTTTTCTATTTGAAGATTTTCAGCCTGTCTTCAATTTTGCCAAATTCTTTTTCACCAGCGGGTGCCAATACATTTCCGAAAGGCATCTGAGCTATCAATTGCCAACTCTCCGGTATGTTCCAGCTTTTGCGAACTTCCTCATCAATCAATGGATTGTAGTGCTGTAAAGATGCACCAAGACCTTCAGCTTCCAAGGCCGACCAGATTACAAACTGGTGCATGGCATTAGTGTGATGTGACCAATATGGGAAACGATCAGCATAAGAAGGAAAGCTGTTGCAAAGATGATCCACTATATTCTTTTCCTCAAAGAATA
>CAYRVN010000125.1:0-3707 GCA_964427675.1 uncultured Acidaminococcales bacterium | reverse complement strand
AAGCGACTGATCAAAGACGATTGTCGGCAAATGCTTTACTTCTGTATTAATGGCAAAGCCAAATAAAATAAGTTGGATGATTGGCAGGCCTATCATCATACCAAGGGTCAGACGGTCGCGCCGCATCTGAATAAACTCTTTTACCAATAATGCCCAGAGACGTCTCATGATACCAGCTCCCTTCGGTAAGATTTGACCAGATAAACGAACACATCTTCCAGTGAAGGTGAAATTATTTCGTAAGCATAACCAGACAAGCGGGAGGTATTATTTGATTTTAGTAAGACGTGCAGGCTGGCTCCTGCCGGATAGATATCAAGATATTCCAGCGCGCTCTCTTCCAAGGTTTCCAAAAGCTCCATTGGGCTGGGCGTAGGTATTTCCACCAAGGTGCCCGGAATAATTTTTTTCAGATTATCAGGCGTATCACTCGCAATCAAATTACCCTCGAAAATGAAGCCAATTTCATCGCAATGCTCCGCTTCATCCATAAAATGCGTCGTTACCATCACCGTCGTTCCCTGCAAAGAAAGGTCATAGATAATCTCCCAGAACATGCGTCTGGAAACCGGGTCGACACCACCTGTCGGTTCATCAAGGAATAAAACAGGCGGATTATGTAAGATGGAACACGCTAAAGCCAGGCGTTGCTTCCAGCCACCGGACAAATTGGCAACCAATTCCTGCTGCCTTTTCTCAAGACCCGACAACACTAGCATTTCACCAATGCGTTTTTTCATCTCTTCTGACGTAAGACTATAAAGACCGCCATAAAACCGTAAGTTTTCGATAACGGAAAGATCATCGTAAAGGCTGAATTTTTGCGACATATAGCCGATTTTTTGTTTCAAAGCATCACTGTCTTTGGCAATATCAAGTCCCAGTACTTTGCCGCTGCCAGAAGTTGGTTCCAATAAGCCGCATAACATCCTGATAGTAGTGGATTTGCCGGAACCGTTAGGCCCCAGAAAACCATAAATGGCACCTTGTTTAATTTGCAGTGAAACATTATTGACCGCAACAAAATCACCAAAACGCCGTGTAAGATTATTAAGTTCCAAAGCAGGCAATCAGGCCACCTCCTTTGACAAGAGCACAAAGACATCTTCTAGATTAGGCTGGATCTGCTTCAAAGATATAACTGGTATATTTGCCTTGTCTAATGCACCTCTGACCTCGGCAACAGCAGTTTCGAAATCTTCTACGACCAAGTGATATTTGGTGCCAAAAGCGTTTATGTCCAGGATAGGCAAAGACGCAAGTACAGACTTGACATCTTTGGAGGGCGTGGCAAGCTCAATGATTTTATAAGGATATTTTTTGCGCAGTACCTGCGGCGAATCACAAGTAGTAATGACGCCATTGTGCATGAAGGCCACCCGCGTGCAAAACTCTGCTTCATCCATGTAGGGAGTAGAAACAAAGATTGTTGTACCTTCTTTGTTCAACTTGTAAAGCATCTGCCAGAATTCCCTGCGCGAAACAGGATCAACGCCGGTAGTAGGTTCATCAAGAAAGTAAATCTCCGGTTTGTGCATCAAGCCAGCCGCTAAAGCCAGTTTTTGCTTCATACCACCTGAAAGGTTATCAGCCAGACGATCTTTGAAATGCAAAAGGTTCGTAAAACCTAAAATTTCACTAGCCAAAGCAGCTATATTTTCTTTCGATTCGCCATAAAGTGAACCAATTACACGAATGTTTTCCATGACAGTCAGATCGCCATAGAGACTGAATTTCTGCGGTACATAACCAAATCTACTTTTCACTTGTTCGGAATCTGCGGCGCCAAGTATATTAATACTACCGGAAGTAACATCCATAATACCAGTCAGCATCCTGATCATAGTCGTTTTGCCAGCACCATCAGGTCCTACCAGACCAAAAATTTCACCCTGCTTAACTTCTAGCGAAACATTGTTTACGGCTACAACCTGTTTGAATTTCTTAGTTACACTGTCTATGGTAATCATTTGATAATCACATCCGCAGGCATACCTGGTTTAAGAATGCCCTCTGCATTGTCTATTTTAACTTTTACATAATAGACCATATTCGCTCTTTCGCGTTGTGTAATGCTTTGTCTGGGCGTAAATTCCGCTTTTTGGCTGATTTCTTTAATTGTTCCCGAAAATACACGTTCGGGATAGGCGTCGATCTTAACATCAGCAGCCTGACCGAATTTTATAAGTCCTAACTGGTCAGAAGGAATATAGACCTTGATCCAGCAGTCATTCAAATCACCGATAGTTGCAATGGCCGATCCGACATTAGCATATTCGCCTTTTTGATAGTTTTTACTTAAAACAATGCCGTTCAGCGGGCTGGTCAGGTCAGTGTCAGCCAGTGTCGACTTATCCGCTGCCAATACCGCTTCCAAGCGCTTTACCTCAGCACGCTGAGCATCAATCTGGTCAATCCTGTTACCTTCAATGAGTAAGCTTTCCTTGGCCTGATAGCCGCTCAAAGTATTATAAGCTACGTTGTAACTCGACTGCGCCAAATCAAGCTGTTGAGAAGAAATTGCGCCGTCCTGATAAAGTTTGCTGTACCGTTCAAGATCATTCTTTGCTTTAATGTATTGAGCCTGAGCGACTCCTATATTAGCAGTTGCCTGTTCGATTTCTTGTGAGCGTGATCCTTTTTCCAAGTCAATAAGCAAAGATTTCGCTTTAGCCAGTGCTGCTTCGTCAGCCTTGATCTGCGCTTCCAAATCCAGTCGTTTAATGTGTGCGACTATTTGACCAGATTTCACACTGTCGCCAACCTCGATATTCAGATCATTGATATAGCCATTGACCTTTGGAACCACGTCCGCCAAAGTTACTTCAATCGTTCCCGTCGCGGTTATGCCGCTTTGTGGTTTGTAATATAGCTTATATAAGGCAGCTCCGATCAGGCAGATTAAAAGAACACCAATAATTATCAAGCGCTTGTTAGTCATTTTATTTTCTCCTTATGCCTTCCAGATAAATATTTACAGCCTGCTCAGCGTACGCGCAATCAGCTTGAACTGAAGTATCCAGAAAATCACGAAAAAGCGGTTTGGCAATGAAGTAAAAATTCATGATGCCAACTAAAGATAAAGCAGCATGATGCACGTTCAAATCAGCTCTGAAGGAACCTGCATCAATCCCATCCTGAATAGCCTTATTGAGAAAGCGATAAAATGAAAAGAGATGTTTTTTCAGAATTTTCTCCAGTGCGCTGGTTGGATTGACCAGTTCACTCTGTACAAAACGTATAACATAAGGTTTTTGGGTATGAATCTCACTAATTGCCTTGGCATAATGTTTTAATCGTTCTTCAGGCGCTAAACCTTCCGCTGAAGAAATAGCCTTGGAAATTGCCGCAATATGACTTTCAATTATCGCATGATATAAACCCTCTTTGCCACGAAAATAATAAGATATTGAAGAAACATTAACATCAGCCGCTTTGGCAATTTCCCTGATAGAAACTGCTGCATAGCCCTTTTCAGCAAATAAAGGAATAGCTGCTGCGAATAGCTTGTCTTGCGTAGCATTATCCATGAAACTACACCTCCAAAATAATATGAGCAATATGTTCAAACGATTGTTTTAATCTATTGATTGCATTATAATCCTGATATTTTCATTTGTCTATAGGCTTAGAGGCAAAAAAATAAAGGTTCAGAGAAAAATCTCTGAACCTTAGTCTTTTGATATGGCGGAGTGGCTGGGATTTGA
>CAYRVN010000124.1:0-3738 GCA_964427675.1 uncultured Acidaminococcales bacterium | reverse complement strand
TTATTTAGTTATTTAGCGATGATTTTGGAAATAAGCTAAGGCTACATCAGGGAAAAGTGCATATGAAAGGACATCTTCTATTGGCAGCCCGGAAAATCCAGCTTTGGAAAGTTCTTCTTTTATTCCTTCCAGTTGAGGCGGGATATCATCAGCAGGACGATGGTCTATAGGCGTTTCACTGCCTATGATGAGCTGTTGTATTTCGGGGTCAATTGGTGCAGGCGTACGGCCATATTTGCCGCGTACCAGGTCTTTAACTTGTGTAGGCACCATTTTATAACGACCGAGTGTAACATTAAGAACTGACATGGAACCTATTATTTGACTGGTCGGAGTTACAAGAGGAGGATATCCTAATTCCGCTCTTACTTTAGGCATTTCTTTTAATAGTTCAGGGTATTTGTCTGCGGCGCCCAGCTCTTTCATTTGATTAATTAAGTTTGATAACATGCCGCCGGGGATTTGAAAAGAAAGAACCTTTGGATCGGTAGAGATATCAGATCTTAGATTGAAATCGTGGATAAGGTTCTTTTTGACATCATTAAAATAATCAGCTAAATAGCTAAAAGAATCCAATGCCAAACCTGTATCACGATTTTGACCATGCAAAGCGGCAACTATGGATTCCGTTGCTGGCTGACTTGTGGTTCCTGAAAAAGGAGAAAGCGCAGTATCAATAATGTCAACACCAGCTTCAATAGCTTTTAGATAGGTCATCGAAGCCATGCCACTTGTGCAGTGAGAATGTATTTCAATGGGAACAGCAACCTGGCTTTTAAGCGTAGAGACAAGATTATATGCTGCATAAGGAGACAATAGACCAGCCATATCTTTAATGCAAATGGAATCAGCGCCCAGAGTTATTAAATCCTGAGCTACCTTCAGAAAATCCGCATCCTTATGATAGGGACTTATTGTATATACTAAAGCGCCCTGCACGTGAGCTCCTGCACTTTTTGCAGCTTTCATGGAACATTCCAGGTTACGAACGTCATTTAAAGCGTCGAAAACTCTTATTATATCTACGCCATTGTCAACCGAGCGGTTAACAAATTCTTTAACTACATCGTCTGCATAATGATTGTAGCCTAAAATGTTTTGACCACGTAAAAGCATCTGGATAGGAGTTTTTTTGAGATGTTTCTTTAATGTTCTTAGTCGTTCCCAAGGATCCTCATCAAGGAAGCGCAGACAAGCATCAAAAGTAGCACCGCCCCAAGCCTCCAAGGCATGATAGCCAATATTATCAAGTTGTTCCAACACTGGGACCATTTCATTAATTCTCATGCGTGTTGCCGCCAAAGATTGGTGTCCGTCGCGAAGTGCCGTTTCAACAATTTTTACAGGGGTATTTTGCATAATCAACCTCCAATAACATGTAAAGTGTATACAGTATTCATAATAATATTTTAACATACTTAATAGGTAATTCCAATAAGTATGTTTGAAAACATAAAAAAAACCGCCTTTCGGCGGTTTTTCAGTTCTTTGTTGCTGAAGATGATTTAGAATTATTTGATGTCTTATCGGTAGAAGAAGGCTCTGTTTTGTTTGCATCTGTTTTACCAGGAAGGACTTTTTTGACAGCGCTTGGAATTTTACCGGACTTAAGATCTTTTTTATCATTATCCTCTTTGACTATTTGAGGTTCGGCTGGTATGACAACTCCAGCTGGCCTTACAAAGTCACTGGCCGGCACATTGGATAAAGCTGCTGACATGAAATCACGCCATATATAGGCTGGTTCATTGCCTCCGGTCATACGATTCAAAGGCTCACCATTGTCGTCACCAATCCAGACACAGGTAGAAAGGTCAGGTGTGAAACCAACGAACCAAGCGTCTTTATAGTCATTTGTAGTTCCGGTTTTGCCGGCTGCGGGGCGGCCAATTGCAGCTCCTGTACCGGTACCTCGCGTCATAACTTCGCGCATCATATCGACAAGCAGATAAACGCTCTTAGGATTGACAACCTGCTCGGGACTTACTTTGCTTTCATATAAAACCTTGCCGTTGCGATCGACAACTTTCGTAATAGCGATAGGTTTGTTGTAGCTGCCGTTATTAGCCAGCACGGCAAAAGCACTGGACATTTCAAGCGGTGTAACGCCGCGAGTGAGACCGCCCAAGGCAATTGCCAGGTTATTGTCATTCGCACTGCCGCTTGTTACCATTGAGGTGATGCCCATTTTCTTAGCATATTCAATTACTGTAGGAGGGCCTATTTTTTGAGCTACCAGGATAGCTGGAATATTATATGAATTTACTAAAGCAGTACGCATACTGACTTTTCCGTGCCATGTCTTATCATAGTTTTGAGGATTCCAATCCTTGGCAAAGTCAAGTTCCTTGTCTTCTATGACGGTAGCAGGTGAAATGCCATTATCAATCGCTGCTAGATAAACAAACGGCTTGAAGGCAGAACCAGGCTGCCTTTCAGCAAGCACAGCGCGGTTAAATTGATCGGTACCGCGCCCACCAACCATGGCTTTGATATAGCCGGTTTGGGGATCAACTGCTACGATAGCAACTTGTGGTTGAACGCGCTTGTTTTCATCAGTGTAATAGTTTGGCAAGTTATCAAGGGAATCGTTAGCGGCCTTCTGCATTTTTGTGTCAATTGTCGTGTAAACTTTAAGACCTTGTTTGTATACAGCATCATAGCCATATTTTTCAACAACCTGCTGCGTGCAATAGTCAATAAAATATTTAAGAGAATTTCGTTTGTTTACTGATGTAGCATAAACAAGTTTTTCTGCTTTTGCTTCTTTAGCCTGGGCCTCAGAAATAAAGCCATATTTTAGCATTTGGTCTAAAACTACGTGCTGTCTTTCGGCACCTGCTTTGGGATTGCTGAGTGGGGAATAGTAGTTAGGGCTCTTCGGTAATCCTGCAAGCATAGCACATTGCGCGAGTGAGAGATCTTCGGCATGTTTGCCAAAGTATGTAAGCGCAGCACTTTCTACGCCATATGCACCTTGACCAAAGTAAATTTCATTCAGGTACATTTCTAAAATTTCTTGCTTGGTATATTTCTGTTCCAACTGTATGGCGATGAAGGCTTCCTTGATTTTACGACCTATTGTGCGATCCTGGGTAAGAAAAGCATTTTTTGCCAATTGCTGAGTAATGGAGCTTCCGCCTTGCAAATCGGAGCCGAATATATTAGAAACAAATGCGCGGGCGATGCCTCTTAAATCAATTCCTGCGTGATCGTAAAAACGAACGTCCTCAACAGCAATAAACGCATTCTGTAAATTGCTTGGCACTTTATTGAGTGATATTGGAATTCTATCTTCTTCAGAATCAGTGGTTGAGATCAATTCACCTTTATTATCGTAGAATTGGGAAGCAGCCGGCTGCACTATGTCTTTACTCAATAAATCAGAAGGAGCAAACCGTGCAAAGAGAAAGAACCCGGCGACCAGTACGGCGCCAACGGCAATCAAAGTAAGAATCAAGGAAAGAATCTTGTTCATAACAGACCTCGTTTTTTTGTTTTTTGTTGGTTGTTGATTATTATTTTGGTTCATATACAACGTCCCTTTTAATGTAGATATTTTAACAGCAACTATTAACTAGTGATTATTATATCACAATATAAGTGATTATTTGAATATGCAGTCAGAAAAGATAAAAGCGCTTTCTTTATGCTATATATTGGAAAGAATCATTTTGATGTTTAAAATTTCAAATAAAGTTGAATATGGGGGTTGCCAGAGGGCATAAAATCTGATAT
>CAYRVN010000123.1:0-3767 GCA_964427675.1 uncultured Acidaminococcales bacterium | reverse complement strand
AGGCATCAGGGTTGAGCCTTTGGTTGCCGCTATTGCCCAGGATGTCGCCCTGACAGGTAATCTGGACAATGAAATTACTGTGAAAGGGACGATATCTAATCCTGAAGTTGTCGGTAAAATGAATTTTTACGAGGGCAGTTTTAATAAATATCTGCTCGATGACGCTGTTGGCGAATATAGTGTTACCGGTGGCAATCTATATCTTAAGAATTTCGTCATTCACGCTTTGCAGACGGAAATTCACCTTGATGGCACAGTTGACAAAAACAAGAATCTTGATTTTGTGATGAACGCCAGCAAGATAGATCTGAGAAGGCTCGCAATACCTGATAAGGTAAAAGTTTCCGGGTTGGTTGATCTGAATGGCAAGCTGCAAGGCACTTTAAACACGCCGCTCTTCAAAGGTGATTTGAATTCACGCAGTATCGTTATTAATGGCCAGGAATTCACTGATATTGTAGGCAGTCTGGAAAGCACAGCAGGGAAGGTAAACAAACTTAAAGGAAGTGCCAGACAGGGCGGCGGCACCTTTGGCATAGATATGTTGATTGATTTTACGAATGCCCTTCTGCAAGGTGATATCGAAGTCAAGGGCGGCAATATGAAATCGCTGCTCTCTTTGGCCGGACAGGATTATGACATAGCCGGCGATCTTGACGGCAGTATCATTGTCAATAAGGAAGGCAAAGGTACCGGCATCAGCGTAGGTGGTCAGATTCGCAACTGCAGTATCCGCGGTATCCGTTACCCCTCAGCCGTTTTTGATGTTTTCATTCATAAAGATGTTCTTAATATCATGAAGGTACGTATAGACGAAGAACAGGGAGGTTTTCTTGCAGCTCAGGGAACAGTTGATTTCCGGAACCGCAATCTGGCACTTGATGCTTTCTGCAGTGAAGCTGATGCTTCTGTTCTTAATGCCTTCATCAAGGCACCGGTTGATTTTGGCGGCAAAATGAGTTTCGCAGTTCAGGTCAGCGGTACTATTGATAATCCTGCGGCCAATGCTTCTGTGACAATCAACCAGGGTCAAATAGCTGACACTCCGTTTGATAACCTGTACGGCATGTTCACCTTGCGCGATGATCTCTATAATATTGAACAGCTTTATATTCAGAAAGATATCTACAAGGCAAGTGCTTACGGTGTTCTGCCGCATGATTTGTTCAGGGCGAGAGCGGACAGAAGAAATCCTGATGCTCAGATGTCGATCAAGGTTAAACTTGATAATGCGAACCTGGCTATTTTGCCAATGCTCAATAAGAATGTGGAGAGTGGCAGCGGCGAGACCAATGGTTCACTTATGCTGACGGGTACCTTGGAGGAGCCGCTTGTTGACGGCACCTTCAATATCAATAATGGCACGCTCAAATTTAAACAAATGTCTACTTTAATTGAAAATTTAAAGATGGCTGTAAAATTTGAAGGGCGTATGCTGCGCCTTGAAGAAATGTCGGCTAAAATAGGACCAAGTGGCAAACTGAATGCTAATGGCACTTTTGCCCTGCTTGACGGCGACAGCAATCCTTATCAATTAAATGTGAAAGCGGACAATGTCGAAATAGCTTCCCCATTGTTCAGCGGCATGATTAATGGCAATGCTACTGTAACCCAGCAAAGGAGCAGACCGCATATTGCCAGTACAATTCGTTTGGATAAGGTTCTTGTCAACATGCCGACGATTCCGGAGCTTCAGCCGGGAGAATCTAATATCGGTTTGGATATCAAAATCGAACTCGGTCCGGAAATCCATCTTTACAACAAATACCTTTATGACCTGTGGTTGGCCGGAGGTTTGCATATTATGGGCAGTACGAGGTATACTAATGTGGATGGATCACTGTCGGCAACCAAAGGTACCGTCAGTTATTTAAGGACACCTTTCAAAATTAGAAGAGCCACGGCAGGTTTCCCGACACCGGGCTCCGTCATACCAATCATTAATCTCGATTCCTATACTAAATTCGGACGTTACAATGTGAATATGCAGATTGATGGTCCGCTCGACCAGATGGAATTGCGCTTGTCTTCGGATCCACCGTTAAGCCAGCAGGAATTATTCAGGATGTTGACCTTGAAGAGCTATAGCAATGGCAACGGTACAAGCGGTAACGGCCTGGAAACCCAGGACCTGCAGGCGCTGCTTGATGTCGGTATTGAGATGACTTTCTTAAGAGACGTAGAGACACTCTTTAAAGAAGAACTCAATCTAGACCAGTTCCGCGTTTACAGTGGTAATACTGCAACAGGCATTGGTTTTGAAATTAATGCCAAAAATTCCAGTGAGTTTACACAGGAAGAAAAAGAGCAATATAATGTACTGGCTAGCAAGTATGTCACGGATAATATCCTGGTTGGCTATGCAACAAGCCTCGATGGACAGTATCATGATGTCTTTACCCAGTACGAGGTTAATAAGAATGTAACTGTTAATTTTTCGATTGATGAAGACCAGAAGAAATGGTACGGTGTAGAGTATCATATTTCATTCTGAGAAGGAGTACCAATGTGCTGAACAGCTACCTGGAAGAACTGAAAAAAATAAAATTACTGTCACGTGAAGAGGAGCTCAAGCTGTGGGAAGCCAGTGCGGCAGGCAGTGAAGAGGCTCATCACCGTTTGATCAGTTCTTACCAGCCGCTTGTTTTCAAAATGGCAATGGGTTTCCGTTTGCCGGAAGCCCAGATAAGGGAATTGATTCAGGAGGGAACGGTTGGATTGCTGGAAGCTGCTGAACGTTACGATTACCAAAAAGGAGTTGCATTCAGCCTTTTTGCGGTGCATCGTATCAAAGGCAGAATGCTGGATTATTTGGAGCGTGAATACGGTAAAAAAACCTTGTCGCTCGACAGTGAGACGAATGAAGGCAGCGGTATTTCCTGGGCGGAATGTCTGGTTTCCAATGAATTGTCCCCTGCTGAAAATGTTGAACGAGAATTTCTTTCCGGTAAGGTGCTTGAAGCGATGGACAGACTTTCTGTGAATGAACAGAAAGTCTTGTCCGGTATTTATCTTGATGATAAATCCGCCAGTGATCTGGCAGCGGATATTCAAGTGTCTCCCAGTCATATTTATCGTTTACAGAAAAAAGCAGTCAGGCGTGTGCGCGGCATGCTTTCGCGTTTGATGGCAGAAATAAAATAGAGCTAGCTGAAGAAAAACAGTGATATTGACTAGATATTTTGATTAAAAGCACTAAAAACACCTGAAAATCAGCTAAATTTACTAATTTTCACGGATTAATATTTGCGTTAATTGCCGATTATATAAGAGTATTATTTAGATTCGCAAGAAAGGAGTAAGCATGATGTCTGGCAATATTAAAAATGTGTGCGACCATATCAAAAACGTGCGTAACAGTTTGAAAAATGCTGAGGACAGTTTCCGCAGCAATAATGATATGCGCGGGGAGTTGGATTTGATGCTCGCAGAAGCCGAAATGCAGCACTTACGTGAGAAACGTGGATTTGCAGCCGTTTGGACCCGGCAAAGACTTGCTGTAGTAGCAGCCTTTTTGTTGGTTTTAACAGGAGCAGGAAGTTGGTTTTGGGCTAAAAATTCTTTGCCGACCAAACCTGTGGATATTGTTGTTGCACAAAAAACTATTATGCCGGATGAAAAGAAAATTCCCAGGTCCGCATCTCTCATAGAAAGCGCGCCGGAAAACATAAAAACACAAACTGTGATACAGGATGAACCGCAAGTTTTACCTCAAAAAACTCAACAAGTAGAAAAAGCGGTTTTGCAGGTTCCCGAAAATGAAGTAA
>CAYRVN010000122.1:0-3784 GCA_964427675.1 uncultured Acidaminococcales bacterium | reverse complement strand
TGCTGCCGCCTTTTCCTATGAAGCGTTTGTTAATAAGCTCAATCAGATTGTCATTGCTGACCTTAAAATCTCTATATTCGCTGCGCAATTTCTGCGGCATATTTTCTTCCAGCACCGGGTATGCGTAAGTATAGTTTGTATTGTGTAATATCGCACCAACGGTTTTCAGACTGTAACTGGAATCGTTTTGGGGATTAATACTAACATTATCGTTATTGGTTGCATACGCAATATTATCCACCATCGTTCTTTGCAGTTCTTTCAGTAGCTCGCTGCACATTAATGGATTGGTATAAAAATCAAGACGGAAGAAGATTTGCTGGCCGATGCTGAAAGAAGTAATACCTTTTGGGAAAAGTTCAGTCCTGATCGCCTGCGCGGAATTATAATCCTTGTGTTGCTTTTTCGTTATCGTATAGACCTGTCCAACAAGATATTTACCAGTTGCAGAGACCGCTTCCATCGTTTCCTGCGGCACTGCACCCCACAATTGTTTGACGATATCAGTGGTAATGCCGAACTTAGACTGCAGCAATTCATCACAACGCAGAATTTCTGCTGCTTCCGTATAGAAATTATCTTCTTCATTAAAGACAGTCGCTATACCAATTTCATTGCCGGAATTAATTATTTTCTCGATTGCTTGCGGATATTTTGTAATATCTTTCTCAGTAACGAAAAAGGTTGCCTTGCCATTTAATTCATCCAAAGTATGAAGTACCGCGTTTAAAGATATTTCATTGGAAATACCCGCAAAGCTATAATTTATAGCCCTCTCCGTAGTATAAATACTCTTAATTTCAGTTGCCAGTTTGCCATTATTCTTAGCGCGCAATGCCTCGAGGTCTTCTCTTGCAGGTGCGGCATAAGCAGTTTTGCAGCTTATAATTTCCTCTGCTTTTTCTTTTAACAAAGCCAAACCCGCTGACAAGTTTTCATGCCACTGCTTTGCTGCCGACAACTTTGCTTTAGGCACTTCAGGAAATACCGTCCGTAACTGTGCGTTTTTGCATGCTTGCAAAAATAGCTCGACTGTCTTGATGATTTCTTTCTCACTGTTGTCTTTAGTAACAACTTTATTCAGTTCTTTCAAACCCGGCTGCTTATCTTTCGCCGGTTGCTGTTCTGATACTTTGGCCGCTGCTTGTTTTTCTACCTTAGGCCGTTCCACCTGGAAAGAAACAATGCTGCCTTTCCTGATATTCCGTACATAGGCAACTGCCCCTTCATAGCTTGTGAAGCTGCGGGCATTCAGCACTTTATCAGATTTTAGTACGGCAGTTAAACCACTGGCTTTTGCGACCTGTAGCAAATTATCCGTATAGACAGTATCCTCTGCCTTAAGAAATACCGGTGAAGAGCTGCTTGTAACCCTAATTATTTTTTGTGCTATGCACAAATCCTGTACCAGCTCTTCCGGAGGCATTTTTTCTAAAGATGTACGGGCGGACAAAGAATAGTTTTCAACCCTGTGTCCTGCCTTGACGATTTCACTGACCAGTTCAGCTTCCTCAGCGGCTTTCATACCCTCGACAAAGAAGATAGCCTTAGCGTCATATCTACGCAGTAAATCCAGCAACTGCCTGGTCGTATTGCTATCCGCAAGGCCATCAAAGGTCAGGATAATACCATCGGCCCCTGAGTTCATTACAGTTATGACCTGTGCTTTTTCTGGATTAGCGCTCAAATTGGCTTTTGCTTCTTTGATTTCAGCCTCGGCGTTATATATATTCGGAAGATGCGCGTTGCTATTTCTTCCTTTGCCTAAAGGGCTGGAAGAAAACAAATAACTGAAAACTGCAGCCATAATTGCTAGTGCCGCAATACCTGCTGCCAGATACAACCAAGTTCTTTTGCTTTTCATCTAAGGCGCCTCTCCCTTTTTACAGATTCCAATAGATATAATCTATATTCTTAAAACTATTTGCTTCAAAAATACTCTTCACATCAATTATTACTCTTTTATTGTTGGCTAATTGCTGACTATAAAAGGCATCAATCTCAGCCAGCTGCAAATCCTTGAATTGTTTGTGCGCAACCAGGAAAATCAGGCAGTCTGCGTCCTTCACTTCCTCCATGCTGACGAGCTCAATGCCGAATTCTTGTTTTGCTTCCTTTTGGTCAGCAACAGGGTCAACGACCTTGGTCTGAATACCATATTCCGCCAATCTTTTTAAGACGTCAAAGGCTCTGGAGTTTCGGACATCAGGACAATCTTCTTTAAAGGTAATACCAAAAACGTAAATATTCGCATGCCGAACATTCTGATCAGCCTGAATCAGGCTTTTAATAACAGCATCAGCTACAAAGCTGCCCATACTGTTATTGATCTTTCTGCCGGCTGCAATGATTTGGGAATGATACCCGAGCATTTTGGCTTTGTAGATGAAATAATAAGGGTCGATGCCGATGCAGTGACCCCCTACCAGGCCAGGATAGAAACCCAAAGCGTTCCACTTCGTATTCATCGCGTCTATAACGCTTTTCGTATTGATGCCCATCAGTTCACAAACAATCGCGAATTCGTTCATGAACGCAATATTGATATCACGCTGTGAGTTTTCCACTAGTTTTGCGGCTTCAGCAACTTTGATGCTCTCGGCCTTGTAAACGCCAGCCTTGATAATCAATTCATAAACCGCTGCAATGACTTCCAGCGTTTCTTCATCCATACCCGAAACTATCTTGATGATGTTTTCAAGGCGATGCACTTTGTCTCCAGGATTAATTCGTTCCGGTGAATAACCTATTTTGAAGTCTTCACCGCAGCGTAGCCCGGATTCTTTTTCGAGAATCGGTATGCAGATGTCTTCCGTCACGCCTGGATAGACAGTCGACTCAAAAACTACGATGCTGCCCTTAGTAAGATTCCTGCCGACAATCGTACTGGCCCCCACAACCGGATTTAGGTCCGGCGTTTCATCACCATTGACGGGTGTCGGCACAGCAACAATAATAAAGGACGCTTTCTGCAACTCTTTTTCTTCAGTAGTGAATTGCAGCGTTGTCTCTTTGATTTTTTCGTCTCCAACCTCCTGCGTTGGATCAATCCCGCTTTGGTAATTGGCAATCTTTTCCGCATTGATATCAAAGCCAATTGTATTTACTTTATCCGCAAAGGCAACCGCTATCGGGAGCCCGACATAGCCAAGGCCAACTACTGCTATATTCGCTTCTCTATTAATTAATTTGTCATATAGTTTCACTTTTATCGCCTCTTAATCGATTTTGAAATCGAAAATCATTTGTGTCCAGATAGTCCTGTTCTTTTCATCCGTTATTTTGTCGCGAAGGTCATAGTATTCTATCCCTAAGACGATGTTTTCGCTGAGAGCATATTGAGCACCCAAGCAATAACCCTTGAAGCCATCCATATAGCCAGCTAAACCCGTCATCGTATGGGCAAGATAAGTGTGAACTGGCTGCTCATAATACTTAGTATAAATTTCATAAGTATCAGCCTTCCAGGACTTGACCCTGCCATGCTTGAAGGTTATGACATAGCCATCACGATCTCCCTTGGCATCCTTTTCACTGGCATGCAAATACATAGCACCCAAAGAATAATTCCCAAAATCGTAATTGCCGCCGGCACTCCAGATTGTATTATCTGTAGGAATACCTTGGTCATAATTAAGGTGATGATAACCAACGGCAGCGTCATAGTCATAATCTTTGTAAGAAGCTGTCGCTACAAACATCTTATTATCGCGTTCAATATCCGCCTCTCCATATAGCAGGCTGTATTTTATAACATCTCCGAATTCAAACCTGATACCATCAA
>CAYRVN010000121.1:0-3796 GCA_964427675.1 uncultured Acidaminococcales bacterium | reverse complement strand
CTCGTCTCAACTTTTTCAGTAGCAAAACGAGCGGTTTGCTTTTCCGACTGTTCCAGCCTGCTGGAAAATTCTGCCAGTATCTTGAGTGCGATAGCCGGGTACTTGTTAAGAAGCGTTTGCAAATCATTCCGTCTGATAGTGCACACATTGGTTTCTTCCATAGCTTCCGCATAGGCTTCGTGAATGCCCTCATTAAATAACGCCAGTTCGCCGGTAAAATCACCTGGACGCAAAATGCGTACCAGCTGGTCTTTACCGGAATCAGATAAGCGATAAATCCTTATCTTGCCTTGTCTTACAATATAAAGCGAATCTGACTGTTCACCGGCACGGTAGATGTTTTCACCCTTTTTGTAGTCAAAATGCTGGATAACTTCTGCTATTTCATTCATTTGTTCCTTTGCCAGATGGTTGAAAATCGGCACGATGCTAACACAGATATCCTGCAGCCCGCCGTCGTCCTTATGTTCATGGCTGTGGCATGAATCAGCACTTGTCAAATGGTGTCGGTGATGGCCGTCACATGTATTTTTTGCTGTTGCCATTTTGTATCGCTCCTGTCATTTGGCAGCGTGTTCTTCCTGCCAGTGTTCCAGATAAGGAATTAAGCCGCCCAGGTTGACGAGCTTGGCAATATGCGGCGGTATCGGTTGCGCAGTATACTGCTCGCCTCTGGTTTTATTTGTGATAATACCTTTTTCATAGTCGATAGCAATTATATCATCTTTATGAATCTTATCCGTTTCCGCACATTCAATCGTTAAAATACCGACGTTGATACAATTGCGATAAAAGATACGGGCATAGGACTTCGCCACGATCGTCTTCACACCCAGTTCCTTCAGCACTAAGGGCGCAGTTTCCCGGCTGGAACCGGAACCAAGATTACGTTCTGCTACAAAGATATCGCCGGGCTTATATTCCGTGCCAAAAGTCTCGTCTATCGGACTCATCGTATATTTCGCCGCTTCCGCCACGCTGCGCTCCATATAAATAGCCGGTGAAATAATATCCGTGTTAATATTATCGCCGTATTTCCATACTTTTCCTTCTATTATACTCATATGGCACCTCCTATAAAAATTCACGCGGATCAGTTATCTGACCGGTAATGGCAGACGCCGCCGCTGCTGCAGGCGAACCCAGATAGACGAAAGATTTTTTGCTGCCCATGCGTCCGATAAAATTGCGGTTGGTTGAAGAAATGCAAACTTCTCCTTCACCAATGGTGCCTGAATGTAGGCCAAGACATGCTCCGCAGGTTGCCGGCAGAATAATTGCTCCTGCCGCTGCTAAATCACCAAGGATTCCTTCCCGCAGACAGCGTTCATAGACAGCGCTGGAAGCCGGCGAAACCAAAAGTCTGACACCACTTGCCACTTTGTGCCCTTTCAAAATCTGCGCTGCCATCTTCAAATCTGTATAACGGCCACCAGTGCAGGAACCTACATAGGCCTGATCAATTTTAGACTTAACGTCAGTTACATCGAAAACATTATCCACCTCATGCGGGCAGGCAATCTGCGGCACCAAAGTCGAAGCGTCAAATTGTAAAACGGAGGAATACTTTGCGTCCGGGTCACTGCTGATACGAGTGAACTCTTTTTCCACACCTATGCTGCGAAGATAAGCAGCAGTTTCTTCATCATACTCCATCAAGCCTGCCTTCGCTCCCATTTCAACTGCCATATTAGCGATACAAATACGCTCATCCATCGGCAACGCGCTGATACCGGAACCGACATATTCAACTGTTTGGTAGGTTGCTCCAGCGTGCCCGATTTGCTTGATGGTACGTAAGGAGATATCTTTAGCCATGACACCGGCATTTAGCTTGCCGCTCCACTCTACACGAATTGTTTCAGGAACCTTTAACCAGATTTCACCCATCATCAGAACACCGAGCATCTCGGTAGAACCAATGCCCGTAGCAAAAGAACCGACAGCACCATATGAGCACGAATGTGAATCAGTACCGACAATCACCTCACCAGGCAAAGCATGTCCCTTTTCAATCATTATCTGATGGCAGGGGCCAATATATTCGTAGTAGTTGTCGACACCTTTTTCTTTTGCCCACTCGCGTGTAAACTTTACTATGTCAGCCTGTGCTGCATTGGCTGGCGGCGTATAATGGTCAGAAATAATCACTACTTTATTTGCATCCCAGATTTTTGCCCCCATACGTTCCATCTGTTCAGCAATCTCGACACGTGGCCCTAAAAGATCATCCATCATCGCCTTGTCAACTTTAGCCATGACAATCTGACCTGCCTCCACTTGCGCCAAACCGGCGGCGTGCGCCAGAATTTTTTCACTCATCGTCATACCCATAAAATACTATCCTCCTTTTCATTTCTTGGATAAAATCAAATAACATTGTCTAGTTCGCCGCACCTGGCTTTTTTCCCTTCCTTCGTTTACAAGCGATATTATTGTCATAATATTGTGTTGCAGGTGTTATATTTTTTCAAGCGAATATATCTATTATAAGTTGAAGAGCTTATAGACCAAAATCAAAGGAGGCTTGAATCGTGGACTGTTTTGAGACAATAATCGGCAGAAGAAGCTGCAGAAACTACAAACCAGATTCTGTAGAAAAAGAAAAAATCATAAAAATCCTGGAGGCGGCAACTTTCGCCCCATCACCGGTGAATAAGCAGCCGTGGGAATTCATAGTGGTAAATAATTCGGAATACAAACAAAAATTCAGAGATGCCGCTGATGCTACCAGACATAAGTTAGCTGAACGCAGCGGCTGGAAATGGCTGCCAGTTTTTAATATCGACTTTCTCCTGCAAGTACCGACATTAATTGTAGTAATCGGCGATCCCAGCAAAAATGGTGCTGAGCAATTTCTGGATGAACCGGGTCTAGGTTATCTCGAATCCTGCAGCTGTGCGATTCAGAATATGCTTTTGGCGGCTCACGCACAAGGCCTTAGCAGCCTCTGGTATTCTTTGTTCGAAAAAGCAGATGTCCGCAAGATTTTCGATATTCCCGAAGAAAAAGATCCTCTCGGTCTCATCTGCATCGGCTATCCCGAAATTGCAGGCTCAGCTCCAAGACGCAAAAGTGTTGAAGAAAAGACTCGTTATATCGATTAAAAGATTAAATGTCTTTCATGTTTTAAGTTTATGCAGGATAAAAGATGTATAATTTATATTGTTTCTAGCAGACTATCCAGAGAGGAAGTGCTCTGTCCAGTGGAAATCAAAAACATACGTGGCAACACATTTTGCATTGATACCGGAATGACTTACATACCTTTTTATAAAATTGATGAGGAAAAAATTATCATGCTGGACACTGGTTGGGCAACTGGCGAGCAAAAAGGCATTACAGAAGCGTTGCAAAAAAATGCTTTAAAGGTAGTTGGCATCATCAACAGCCATGCCCATATCGATCACAGCGGCAACAATTCTTATTTCAGAGAAAAATATGGCTGCCAAATTGCCATGCCCTCCTGCGAAGCCATGATTTGCAATTCACTTATCAATCTCAAACTTTATTACAGTACGCTGTCAATGGCCGAAATAACAGAGCACTTTGGTCATATGGTCTGTCCTATCGATTTTCCGATTGCCGATGATCAAACGAGCATCGAAATGCATGGTATTGAATTCAAAATCATGCATACTCCTGGCCATAGCACTGCTCACATCTGCCTTTTTACACCGGATGATGTTGCTTATATCGGTGATGCCCTTATCAGCCACGACGTGATGACTGGCGCCAAAATGCCTTACGCTTCAATTCTTTCCGAGGATTTAAAAAGCAAGAAAAAACTATATGG
>CAYRVN010000120.1:0-3800 GCA_964427675.1 uncultured Acidaminococcales bacterium | reverse complement strand
CTGTGGCAATCAATAATCATTATGGAGTGCAAGGACGTGTTGAATCTGCTGTCAGCAAGCTGAAAGAGGATGAGATTGTTACCACGGCCGCACATGATGTCGATGACACTGTCGAAAATGCTCCGATCATCAGTATCGTTAATTCTTTGATTCAACAGGCTGTGCGAGACCGTGCCAGTGACATACATATAGAGCCACAGGAGGACAACCTGAGGGTACGTTTTCGTGTTGACGGTGTTTTGCGGGAAGTTATTTCCTTCCCCAAGAATACTCAGGCCCCTATATTATCACGCATAAAAATTATGGCGGATATGGACATTGCTGAAAAAAGGCTTCCACAGGATGGACGTATCAATGTATTGGAAAAAGGAAGACAGATAGATATTCGTGTTTCAACATTGCCAACTATTTTAGGCGAAAAAGTTGTTATGAGAATCCTGGACAAGAGTGCCATGGCCATAGCTTTGTCAGACCTTGGTTTCTCAGAGAAAAATATGAGAATGTACAATAATCTGATTACCAAGTCCTATGGCTGTGTGCTGGTAACAGGACCGACAGGCAGTGGTAAATCAACAACTTTGTACTCAACGCTTATGCATGTTAATAGTCCAACGAAGAACATAATTACCGTAGAAGACCCTGTTGAATACAGAATAATGGGCGTTAATCAGGTAGCCGTCAATAATAAAGCGGGATTAACATTTGCCAACGGACTCAGAACCATTCTGCGTCAAGACCCTAATGTAATCATGGTCGGTGAGGTACGCGACAAAGAAACGGCTGAAATAACCATCAATGCTGCTTTAACAGGTCATTTGGTGTTCAGTACTTTGCATACAAATGATTCAGCGGGGGCTATAACCAGACTTCTCGATATGGGTGTGGAACCTTTTCTTGTTGTTTCCTCCGTGCGCGGCGTAATAGCACAGCGTCTTGTGCGAGTCATTTGCCCACATTGCAAAAAAGAGTATGTACCAGAACCATATTCCAATGAACGGCTTTATTTAGGCGTTGACGAGCATGAACCAATTAGCTTATGGAAAGGCGAAGGCTGCGCGCGCTGCAACTTTACCGGTTACATGGGTAGAATGGCCATACATGAGGTGTTGCCAATTCATGAAGAAATGAAAGCAATGATTATGAATCGTGTTGCCGATAATCTGATATTCGAGGCTGGACGTAAGTACGGTACTACTTCGATGAAAGAGGACGGCATTGAAAAAGTTATGCAAGGTAAGACAACGGTAAGCGAATTATTACGTGTTGCTTATGTATAGGGAGGCCGACTGATGATTGATGACTTATTGGAAGAGGCAGTTGCACGTGTTGTATCCGACGTACATTTGACTGTCGGATTACCGCCGGTATTTCGCATTAATGGCATTTTACGAAAAACAGACAAGCCTGTGCTTACTAACGCTGATACGTTTCACATTGCAGAAGAAATGATGGATGAAAAACGTCATCAACAGTTTCTGGAAAAAGGAGAGGTTGATTTTTCCTATGTGCTTCCTGATGGTTCAAGGTTCCGCGTTAATTTTTTCAGGCAGAGCAACAGCATTGCGTCTGTTATACGTCTTATAGCAAAGGATATTCCAACTTTTGAACAGTTGAACCTGCCAAGTGTCATGGCAGACCTCTCTATGCTGCCACGTGGGCTTGTCCTTGTCACTGGTCCGACAGGCAGTGGTAAGTCTACGACGCTGGCCGCTATGATTGACAATATTAATCGGAAACGCAAAGAGCATATCATAACTCTGGAAGATCCTATTGAATACAAGCATACTCATATTAACAGCATTGTTAACCAGCGCGAAGTAAATTCAGACACGAAAACTTTTGCCAATGGTCTGAGAGCTGCGCTGCGTGAAGACCCAGATGTAATTCTTGTTGGTGAAATGCGCGACGCAGAAACAATTGCTACTGCGATTACCGCTGCAGAAACAGGTCATCTTGTATTGGCGACGCTTCATACATCAGATGCAGCATCGACAGTGAACCGCATCATTGACGTCTTTCCCGAGCATCAGCAGATGCAGATAAGGATTCAATTATCCGGCAATTTGCAGGGCATAATAACCCAGCAGCTTTTGATTACCAAAGATACGATGAAACGGGTACCGGCATTTGAAATACTGATAGCAACTCCGGCTTTACGTAATCTTATCAGAGAAGCTAAGACACATCAGATTCCTTCATACATACAGACAGGAGCAAAGTTTGGCATGAGAAGCATGGATGCTTCCTTGGCAGAACTTGTGCGCAGAAATGTTGTCGACAAGGAAGTTGCAGAATCTCGCTGTGTAGACCCACAGATGTTCGAACGCTTATTGCGAGGCTATTAGCCAAGGAGGAGCAAATGTATGGATATGTTCGAATTTAAAGCCCGCAGACCATCAGGTGAAGTTGTCAGCGGCAAGCTTAGTGCGGCCAATGAAGCTGCAGTTGTATCCTACATAAGGGAACAAGGGATGTATGCAACTCAGATAAAGAAAGAAGTGCCAAAGAGAAAGTCATTCCAGATTTCCTTTTTAAAACAAAAAATAACATTATATGACATTGCCATGTTTTGTCGGCAATTCGCCACCTTGGTCGGTGCTGGTGTTTCTTTGGTAGGTGCAATCGAAATCATGGTTGAACAAACAACTAACCAAAGGTTTAAAGCTATCATACAGAAGGTAGGCGACGAAGTGCGGAAGGGTTCGCAGCTTTCTGCAGCTTTAGCAACTTATCCTGAAGTTTTTCCTATACTGATGGTGCACATGATTGAAGCTGGAGAAGCTGGCGGTATGCTGGAAACTGTCCTATATCGTTTGGCAGAACAGTATGAGAAGGATTACAGACTTAATGCCAGGCTTAAATCTGCTATGGTCTATCCTGCGGTAGTTATATCGGTTGCGGTTATTGTAGTAGCAATTATCCTGACCTTCGTGATGCCGACATTCGTAGGTTTGTTTAAGTCCATGAATGTGAAGCTGCCATGGCCGACACTCTTTGTAATGTCCATCAGCAGTTTTCTTCTGACCTATTGGTGGGTTATATTGGCATTTCTTGGCTTGGTTGCAATAGCTTACAAAGAAGCATTGAAGAAAAAAGAATTCCGTATGTGGCGTGATGGCTTGTATTTGAGTATCCCGGTTTTAGGTGTTCTGTATAATAAGATCATCATTGCTCGCTTTGCTTCCACGTTTGCCAGTCTTTCTCGCAGCGGTGTGCCTATACTTTCGGCCTTGACGATTGTCAGCAAAGCCACGGGCAGCTTGCAGGCAGAAGAGGTCTTTAAGGCGGCCAGGGTTAACGTTCAAAAAGGCCGCGGACTGTCTGTGCCTATGGAACAGAGCAAATTGTTCCCACCTTTGGTGGTAAATATGGTAGCGATTGGTGAAGAAACTGGCAGTCTTGATCATATGCTGGATAAAATCAGTGAATTTTACAGTGCTGAAGTTGATGACATGATGGGCCGCTTACAGGCCTTACTAGATCCTTTTTTGATAGTTATCCTTGGAATTGTTGTTGGTTTTATCGCAGTTGCGATGCTTTTACCGATGTTTGACATCATAACCAAGGTCGGAAGCGCTTGATTTCGGTAAAAATTATAAAAATTTGGTAAAAAGCCTTGTAGGGTACTTGTTTTTCGTATAAAAGATGCTATTATTTACTCATGATGAAAATTAAGGCTGAACAGCACACTGCTAAGCCTTAACTCACAAAAAAGGAGGAAGAAATAGTTATGAAATTCTTTAAGAACAAAAAAGGTTTTACTCTGGTTGAACTTGTTGTGGTTATTGCAATTTTAGGTA
>CAYRVN010000119.1:0-3833 GCA_964427675.1 uncultured Acidaminococcales bacterium | reverse complement strand
CCGCTGTTGTCAAAGAGCGCCTGGATAAAGGAGAAAAACTAATTATTGTCGACGTCCGTACCAAAGAAGAATATGACGATGGGCACATTCCTAATAGTCTCCTTATCCCCTATGATGAAATCGAAGCCAAAGCTGCCACCCTCTTGCCTGACAAGAATGCTTCTATCATCGTCTACTGCCGCAGCGGCCGGCGCAGCGAAATTGCCGCCAAGTCACTCATGAAACTCGGCTACACCAATGTTGCTGACATGGGCGCCATAAGCGACTGGAAATATGGCTTGGAAAAATAAATAACATGCAAAAGAGAGGCAAAATAGAATTTATCTATTTTGCCTCTCTAATTTTTTAACCTAAAAGCAATCTGTCATTATCAAGCTCATTACCGCTGGCCTTCTCAAACATCGCGAGCAGATCAGGAATAGTAAGGTTTTCTTTTTCCCGTCCTGCCAGGTCGATAAGTATGCGACCGTTATGCATCATGATCAGACGATTACCAAAACGCAGTGCATCACGCATATTATGCGTAATCATCAGTGTCGTCAAATGATAACGGCTGACAATTTTTTGCGTCAGGCCCAATACTTTTTCCGCTGTCTTTGGGTCAAGCGCCGCCGTGTGCTCATCTAACAAAAGAAGCTTCGGCTGATTGAGCGTTGCCATCAAAAGGGTCAAAGCCTGTCTTTGTCCGCCGGAAAGCAATCCCACCTTGTCGCTCATTCTTTCTTCAAGGCCGAGGTCGAGTTCCTTTAATAATATTTTAAAGCGTTCCTGGTCTTCTTCTTTAGAACTCCAGGCGAAAGTAGGCATTTTGCCGCGTCTTGAAGCAATGGCTAAGTTTTCTTCAATCATCATACCGGCTGCGGTTCCCATCATCGGATCCTGAAAAACGCGTCCAATGTACTTTGCCCTTTTGTGCTCAGGCTGCTTGGTAATATCATCGCCATCAATGACAATTCTGCCCTTATCAACCGGGAATACCCCGGCAATGGAATTCATTAAAGTAGACTTACCAGCTCCGTTACCACCTATTACCGTCACAAAGTCACCTGAATTTAAATGCAGTGACAAATCCTGCAGTGCCTTTTTCTCATTGATTGTGCCTGGGTGAAAGGTTTTAGAAATATTTTCAACTCGTAACATTATTTCGCCACCTTTCTGCCATCAATACTTTTTTTGAAAAGCGGCATCGACAGGGCAAAAGCTACCAAAACTGAGGTGAACAACTTCAAATCATTCGGCGGCATACCCATCTGTAAAACGAGTGCTATAACAAAACGGTAGACAATTGAACCAAGAACAACAGAAATCAAGCAGTTCTTAAAACTCCGTGTACCAAACAGAACTTCACCGATGATAACGGAAGCCAAACCAATTACTATTGTTCCTACGCCCATGCCAACATCCGCGAAACCATTACTCTGCGCAATCAAGGCACCGGAAATCGCTACCAAGGCATTGCTGATCAAAAGGCCCGAAATAATCGTTACATTAGTATCGATACCCTGCGCTCTGATCATTTGTTGGTTAAATCCAGTCGCTCTGATTGCCGCGCCCAGTTCAGTTCCAAAGAACCAATACATCAAAAGCCCAAACAAAAAGGTACTTAATAAACCAACTCCAAAAACTGCCTGTGCATTGCTAAGACCCGCGTCTTTAATCAAGGTGAAAACTGTGTCAATGCGCAATAAGGAAAGATTCGCTTTGCCCATTACACGCAGATTAACAGAATATAAAGCAATCATCGTCAAGATGCCTGCCAATAATGCCGGTATTTTCAGCTTGGTATGCAGAATTCCTGTTATAACACCAGCCAAAGCGCCTGCAATACCTGCTATGAAAATAGCAGTAAAAGGATTGAAACCTTTGACCAGTAATGCTGCCGCAACTGCTGCTCCCAGTGGGAAGCTGCCCTCAACAGTTAAATCGGCGATATCAAGCACTCTGTAAGTCAGGTAGACACCCAGGGCCATAAGAGCCCACAACAATCCCTGTGATAGTGTCGGTAATAGAAGATCGAACATACTATTTAGATGCCTTTGCAGCTTTCAAAACATCAGCCGGAATAGTAATGCCAAGTTTCTTTGCTGCTTCCTCGTTGACTATTGTCTGCATCTCTTTTTGAGATTCAATCGCCATCGTAGCTGGTTTTTCTTTACCGGAAAGGATGCGGGCAGCCATAGCGCCGGTCTGTAAACCAAGTTTATAATAATCGATACCGACAGTTGCAAGTCCACCGGCTTTTACCATGCCGCCTTCACCGCAGAATACAGGTATCTTTGC
Source organism: uncultured Acidaminococcales bacterium (assembly GCA_964427675.1). GTDB lineage: Bacteria > Bacillota > Negativicutes > Acidaminococcales > Acidaminococcaceae > RZYP01. The sequence continues at coordinate 1,553 of CAYRVN010000119.1, read as the reverse complement.
TTCATCTGTAATTGCAACCAATGTTGGCATTGCTGAAGCAATGACGTTGTCAGTTGGCGCGTAAACAGTGTCAACTTTGCCAACCAAGCTTTGAGCAGCCTGTTGAATGTCGTTAACATTAGAAACAGTTGCTTCTACAACATTGATATTCTTTGCTGCTAAAACTTCTTTCAAGATTTTGACTTGCAGCTGGGAATTAACTTCGCTTGAGCTATAAACTACGCCAACGTTCTTGGTTTGCGGCATAATTTTCAGCATCAGATCAACTTGTTCCTTAATAGGATTCATATCAGTAGTACCGGTTACATTGCCTTTAGGTTCTTTATTAGATGCAACCAGCTTAGCTTCCGCGTAATCAGTGATGGCAGTACCTACTATAGGAATGTCTTTAGTAGCGTTTGCCATTGTTTGTGCGGCTGGTGTCGCGATTGCACAAATCAAATCCATTTTGCCGCTGACAAATCTCTGCGCGATATTCTGCAGGTTGGATTGATCAGCCTGTGCGTTCTGTCTGTCATACGTAACATTTTCCTTCTCTTTGTAGCCATTGGCAGCCATACCGTCAACAAACCCCTTATTGGCAGCATCGAGAGCACTATGTTCTACGAGTTGCACAATACCTACCTTGACCATCTTTTTCTCTGGCGCAGCCTTTTTCTCACCGCCGCAGCCAGCCAACAGTCCCAGCGCCATCACTAAAGAAGCGCCCACAGCGAGACCTTTCAAACTCTTTTTCATCATTTCTTCCATCCTCCCATTCTACAAACACTTCATAACTGTATTTAATGAAATACAACACAAGATTATTCGACAAAGAATATTTAATTCCTTCTTTCTTTAAAGAAAAACATTCCCCGCCGAACATTGAGTTATTTTACTATTTCTGCACCTTTGAGAATTTCCTGCGGAATAGTTACGCCAATTTTGGCAGCAGTACTCTCATTAATTGTAGTTTTCAGTTCTTTTTGTGATTCTATCGGCATCTGAGCCGGTTTACCTTTTCCATCTAGAATGCGAGCTGCCATAGCTCCGGTTTGCAAGCCTAATTTATAATAATCGATGCCAATTGTCGCAAGCCCGCCATTTTTTACCATTGCTGCTTCACCACAAATAATGGGTATCCTGGCTTCGTTTGCCATACTTGCCAATACGGGCATACCAGAAGCAACAACATTATCTGTCGGCGTATATAGAACATCAACATTAGCGGCGATTAAGCTCTGCCCGGCCTGTTGAATATCATTAACTGAGGTAACCGTTGCCTCTCTGACGTTCAAGCCCTTAGCCGCAGCGAATTCTTTCAAAATCCGCACCTGTACCTGTGAATTTACTTCTGATGTATTATAAATAACACCAATCTGCTTAGTTTGAGGTGCAATTTTTAAAATGAGATCAATGTGTTTATCTATGGAATTCATATTAGTAGTGCCAGTAACATTCGTTTTTGGTTCATTATTAGAAACGACGAGTTTCGCCGTTACATAATCAGTTATAGCCGTGCCGACAATAGGGATGTCCTTCGTGGCATTGGCCACGCTTTGCGCAGCCGGCGT
>CAYRVN010000118.1:0-3896 GCA_964427675.1 uncultured Acidaminococcales bacterium | reverse complement strand
ATACCGAAAACATCAATAAAATTCTTTTCATTTTTGAAACCTCCTAAATAAACTGCTTCCAATAAATAATTGCGCATTGGTTGCTGCATCGTATATAGTCTACAGGATTCGCTATGCAATGCCTATTCTCCTGCAAAAATTCAAGCAAACCTGTCAATGGTAAAGCTTTCTGTTGATGGTTGTTGATGCTTGAATGGAAAACGGCCAAAGGGGACAGTCCCCTTTGGCCGTTTCCTTTGGCCGTTTTGCTCTTTCACGTCCGGTTATAATTCATAAATCAAAAACAGGTTCAGCAAGGTAACTATGACGCCTAAACTAACAAGAGCAAACCTCGTATAAGGTTTATTAGCATACTTGCCCATTACACGCTTAGAAGACGTAAGATAAAGCTGCATGAAAATCGTGAACGGCAGCTGCACACTCAAAAGAGCCTGCGACAAAATCAGTCCGAAAAACGGGTCTGTCACAAAGAACAAAATAATAATTGCCGGCAGGTATGAGACCAGTAAACCAATCCGGGAATGGATATCCTTCATATCATAAGATTCATGAAACATACCTGCAAAAATAGTGGCACCTGCCATGCCCGCCGTTGTCGTCGAAGCGAACCCGGCGAACAAGAGTGCTATCGCAAAAACGTTAGCAGCATTCGGTCCCAGGAGTGGCACCAGCATTTCTTTCGCCTGCTGCAATTCATCAACAGGTACACCACTGGCGAAAAATGTTGCAGCGGCAAGCAGGATCATCGCGCTGTTGATTGCCCAGCCAATACTCATGGAAAATAGCGTATCAAGGAATTCATACCGCAGCTGCTTGACAATCAGCGCCGGATCCTCCAGATTCCATTGACGGCTCTGGATAACTTCCGAGTGCAGGAACAAGTTATGCGGCATGATGACAGCTCCCAAGATGCCCATCACCACAAGCATAGAACCGCCCGGCAGACTCGGCATCACCCAATTGACAGCCGCCGTAGGCCAGTTAACATGAACAAGTGAAAGCTCGAACAAATATGAAAAGGCAATCACGGAAACGAACCCCGCAATCCACATTTCCAATCTACGGTAGGCATTAGTCCACAGCATCAGCGTACAGATTACAGCAGTAATAATTGCGCCAGGCAAAATAGGAATTTCAAATAACATATTAAGAGCAATCGCCGCACCCAATAATTCCGCCAGCGCCGTCGCAATGACCGCCAGCATAGCAGTGCCCAAAAGGAAACGCGAAAGCCATGGTCGCAGAAATTTACTCGCCGCCTCTGCCAAACATTCGCCGGTAACGATACCAAGATGCGCCGCATTGTGCTGCAAAAGAATCAACATAATGGTAGAAAGAGTGACAACCCATAAAAGACTATACCCGTAATGCGCGCCGGCTGCCAGATTAACAGCCCAATTGCCCGGATCAATAAACCCAACAGTTACGAGGATGCCAGGGCCAATATACTTAAAGACGGCTGAGGCCTCTTTGCTTTGTTCGTGAATAGTTGATAGTTGTTTTCTTAATTTGTCAAACATCATTGCCTCCTTATTTGTTTCATTCGCAAAGCTGCTTTTCTTATATTATAGTATTTTAGTAAGATTTTGTGAATGCTATATCAAATAAATCTTATTAAAAAATCATTCTTATTTAGCGAATACATTCTCATCATCAGACAAGGAATTGTCAATTTTCCACTCTTTTTCCAGTTGCCGGAAAACCTCATGACAGAGCCATTTTTCGAATACGCAAACTTTGTTTTTTGTATACATGTATTACCATATTGACGAATGAAAAAATCTGTTTATTATTAGATTTCGAGACTCGTGAGAAATTTTTATTATTGTACAGAATTTTCATAACGCAGCTCGCACTTAACCATAGCATGAAAGGAAGAAATCAACTTGAAACAACATCACAAAATACTTCTGGGTTTCGTTTTAGGTATTATCGTAGGGCTGATTTGCTACTACACTTTCCCTGTCGCACAATATCCTTCATTCAAATTCATCTCTCAAGTCCTGACTTTGATTGCCGGCATCTTTTTGAGAATGATCTTCATGGTCGTTGTGCCGCTTTTGGTGTCAGCGCTCATTCTCGGTGTTTATGAACTGGGACGTGGCAGAGGCCTCGGCAAAGTTGCCAAACTTTCCATGGCTTACACTTTAGGCCTTAGCTCTATTGCAGTTATCCTTGCTATCTTCATGACCAATTTGTTCCAGCCTGGTGCCGGCGTATCTGCCGACCTCAGCTCCCTTAGCAGCAACGCATCGGTTATTAAGATCCAAGCCAACAGCGCAGCGGTTACCAACAAAGTCTGGGTGCAGTACATCCTCGATCTCTTTACGCAAAACCCTGTTGACTCTGCAGCTCGTGCTTTCTCCGGTGAAATCATCTCCCTGATGGTCTTCTCCCTGATCTTTGGTTATGCTATGAGCTACACTGTTACCGACACCAATCATCCTATTATTCAAGGCCTGAACGCAGTATTTGAAACCTCTTTGAAGGTTATCGGCTTCGCCATGAAACTGGCTCCATACGCAATCTTTAGTTTGATTTTCAACACTGTCTACGCACTGGGCGCAGGTTTCCTGGAAAACGTTCTTTATTTTGCCTTGGTTGTCGTTGGCTGCATCGTCTTCCATCAAATGGTAGTCTATGCCCTCTTCCTGAAATTATTTGGTAAAGTTAATCCTTACCAATTCTTCAGCAAATGCCGTGAAGTTTATCTCTATGCTTTCTCCACAGCTTCCTCCAATGCAACTTTGCCGGTAGCCCTGGAAACGGCAGATAAAGTACTGCATCTGCCACCAAAGATTGCCCGTTTCGTCCTGACCATCGGCGCTTCCGCCAACCAGAACGGCTCTGCACTCTTTGAAGGTATCACCGTACTCTTCCTGGCTCAGGTATTTGGCATCGACCTCACTCTGCAAAACCAGATCTTCGTTGTCTTGATGGCAATCTTGGCTGGTGTCGGCACTGCCGGCGTACCAGGCGGTACTTTGCCGATCATTGCGATTCTCCTTACTTCCGTGGGTGTTCCGGCTGAAGGTATCCGCTTGATCCTCGGTGTTGACCGTTTCCTTGATATGTGCCGTACAGTCCTGAATGTTTCCGGCGACCTGGTTATCACCCAATTGGTCAGCGCCTCTCTTTCTGAAGAAGACTTAAACAACGTTGAAGCAGCAGAAGAAATCGAAGCTGCCGAAGCTTAAAAAATAATATTAATAAATTACAAACCCCGTGTTGCGTTAAAGCAACACGGGGTTTTCTAATGCACACCGATTTAAAATTTCGCGAATGTGCTCTATAATAAAAATATACTCACCGTTATAAAAATCAAGGAGATGATCCTATGGAATTAATGGAAGCCATCTACAAACGCCGTTCAGTCCGCTTCTATACTACAGAACCAGTCGAAAAAGATACTATTGAGAAACTAATCAAAGCAGGCATCCAGGCACCAAGTGCCATGAATGTACAACCCTGGGCTTTTGGTGTGATCCAGGACAAAGCATTGATGCAAAAAATATCCGATGAGACCAAAGCCTATTTACTTGCAAGCCTCTCAGAAAAACCATATCTGGAATGTTACCGTCAGCTTTTTAGCAATCCTGAGTTCAATATCTTTTATCATGCTCCCGTCCTGCTCACTATTCTCGCTAAACCCGAAGGCCCTTTTCCTGCCTGTGACTGCAATTTAGCAGCACAGAACGTCATGCTGGCAGCGCATGCGCTGGGTTTAGGCAGCTGCTGGATCGGCTTTGCGCAAATGTCACTCAATAGACCCGAACTCAAAGAACAACTAGGCATTCCTAACGAATATACAATCGCAGCACCACTAGTCATCGGACACCCTGCCAAAACCTCGCCCGACATTATCAAAAGAGAACCAGAAATCGTATTCTGGAAAT
>CAYRVN010000117.1:0-3912 GCA_964427675.1 uncultured Acidaminococcales bacterium | reverse complement strand
TGGCAAAATCCAATCTGCATGAGTTTGCTATCTGGGGCGAAACCATCAGCTCCATCCAGGGGCAAACGCTTAATCCTTATGACCTGACAAGAACACCGGGCGGTTCTTCGGGTGGTACAGGCGCTGCTATCGCTGCTGACTTTGGTATCGTCGGTATTGGCACAGATACGATTAACTCCGTTCGTTCTCCTTCATCCGCCAACAGTCTGGTCGGTATCAGACCGACAATAGGCTGCGTCAGCAGGGGAGGAATTGTTCCTTACTCTATGACACAGGATACTGCAGGCGCTATTTGCCGTACTGTGGAGGATGCCGCAAGAACCTTATCGGTTATTTCCGGCTATGATCCAGAAGATGAGGTCACTGCCTGGGATTTCCCTCATAGGGATGTTGACTATGCGGCCGACTTAGAAAAGAGCACTCTTAGCGGCAAACGCATTGGCGTTTTGAGAAGCTTTTTCGGCAAGGAAGAAATTAACCAGGAAGTCAATGCGGTAGTAAATGCAGCTATCAACCAGATGAAAGCTGCCGGTGCGATCGTAATGGACATTAAAGAAGATATCAATTCAGCCTGGCTCACTTCCGATGTCAGCGTACATCTGGATGATTTCAGCGATCACCTGACTGCTTATCTGCAGGCATTACCCGCAGATAAAGTGGGCGTGCATTCACTTAAGGAAATATATGAAAAGGGATTGTATCATCCGGTTGACAAGGAAAACATTGAAACGGCGATCAAGCTGACAACCAATTCTCCTGAATATGACAAGAAAATTCTGCGGCAGGCTCAAGTCAGAAATTCCATCATGAAGATTATTGCCGACTACGAACTTGATGCAATTGTTTATCCCCATCAGCAGCAACTTGTCTGCAAAGTTGGCAGTTCCCAGAAGCAGCGCAATGGCGTTCTTTGTTCAGTAACTGGATTCCCGTCGGTTGTTGTGCCGGCAGGTTTCTCGAAGCCTGATGCTGACTCTGCAACCGGTGTGCCTATCGGCATGGAAATAATAGGCGAACCATGGTCTGAGAAAAGGCTTATTCAGATTGCGTATGCGTTTGAACAAGCAACCCATTATCGTAAGTCACCGGCAACAACACCTTTCTGATGTTTTAAAGAAAATTAACTGCGCAAGTGCCCTCAAGAAAAGTTTAAACACTATCTTGAGGGCACTTTTTAGTAAATTTAATTCATTCTATAGTATAATAAAAATGATTATTTTAAAGCATATGAGGTGAATTTTGATGGATATGAAAGAATTAAGGGAATTAGGCAGGCAAAAGTTCGGCAAAGTCTGCCGCATGTGCCCTGTTTGTGATGGACGCGCTTGCGCTGGAGAAATCCCGGGAGCTGGTGGTGTTGGTTCCGGTCAGGCTTTTCGCAATAATATCAGTGCATTGGCAGAAGTAAAGTTACGTCAGCGAATAGTTCATACAGTCCATAAACCTTCAACAGCTTATAATTTGTGGGGAAATGAATTATCAATGCCGATTTTGGCAGCGCCTATTGGTGGCATTGCCTTTAATTGGAATGGTTATCTTTCTGAAGCAGAATATGCAAAAGCTGTTATCAGTGGTTCAAAAGCAGCTGGTTCCATGGGTATGGTTGGCGATGGCAAGCTCGAAGAAATTTACCAAAGTGGTCTTAACGCCATCCTTGCTGAAGATGGCTGGGGAATCCCGACAATCAAGCCGAGACCTAACGAACAAATTATCGAACTATCATATCAGGCAGAAGCCGCAGGTGCTGTTGCCGTTGCCATTGATGTCGATGCCGCTGCGCTGATTAATATGACTGTTTCCGGACAGCCGGTCGGCCCTAAGACTTTTGCAGAACTTGTTGAATTGAAGCAGAATATAAAACTGCCTTTGATAATCAAAGGCGTTATGGAAATAGAAGACGCCTTGAAATGTGCTGAGGCTGGTATTGACGGCATTGTTGTTTCCAACCATGGCGGCCGCGTGCTTGACCATACACCGGGAACAGCAGAAGTTTTGCCGGGAATTGCTGATGCCGTCGGCAGCAAAATGACAATTTTTGTCGATGGTGGTATCCGTACAGGTTTTGATGTGCTAAAAATGTTGGCACTCGGTGCTGACGCCGTTTTGCTGGGACGCCCTATTACGCAGGCCGGTGCCGGCGGTGCCGAGGGAGTTGCTTGCTTACTAAAATATATGCAGGCTGAACTCGAAGCGGCCATGATCATGACAGGTGCTCAGGATTTAAGTAAAATCACCAGGGAAATAATTTACAAAAAATAGTTTTTCCAATATAAAAAAGCGGTTGTGGCCTCAGGCCACAACCGCATATTTTTTGTCTCTTAAGCTTTCCACAAACCGTGCAAGTTGCAATACTCATAGGCTGCAATGAATTTGTCGCCAGGAGTCATAACGAAAACTGCTTGAGGGGCGTCGCCAGGTTTCAGAATCTTACGTTCGCCGCCTTGTTCGGTCAGCAGATAAATCCATTGAATGTAGTGTTCAGGTAACATTGGGTGAGCTACACTGCCAACTTTTACGGTAACGGTATCACCTTCGATGGTGACAACCGGAACATGTTTTTCTTGGGCTGCATCTACGGTGTTAGGTACCAATTCAGTCATTGTTTCGCCGCAGCAGGTTAAAGGAGCGCCGCTGTCGTGAATCATTCCTACAAGATTTCCACAATGTTTGCAAATAAAAAATTTAACATCTCTCATTAAAAATACCCTCTTTCTTTTTATTATTGCGGTGTAATTCCGCTTGTTAACTTACGAATTTTGATAGTAATTTCTATCATTAACTAACTTGTTATAGTTGTTAACACTTCCTTTCGCTAAATCATGGTCTTTTAAACCATTATTTATTTTAATTCGCCATCATAATAAAAAACCCTTTTGCCTTTCTGTAAAAATTTTAAAAGATATTGAATAATAATTATTACTTATTGAATTTGTTTTAAAATTAACACAAGTTTCCTGAATAATTGACTTGTTATAATCAATAAACTAGAATTAACATTAAGAATAGGTTATCCGCATAAAATATTTTTTTTGTAAAGGTGGTCGAGGTTATGGGAGAAATTTTTGATATTGCCATCATCGGCGGCGGTCCGGCCGGACTTTCGGCTGCAGTTACAGCAAGCATTCGCAACAAGAAAGTTATTATTTTTGATGTAAATGGCTTTAGCCCGCGTTTGCGTAGAGCTCATATGGTAAGTAATTACCTTGGTATGCCCAATATTTCTGGTCAAGAAATGATGGACAAATTTCTTGAACATGCGATGAGCTTCGAACCAACGGTAGTAAAAGAAAAGGTTATTTATGCCAGCCAGGACGACAAGACCTTTACTCTTGGTACGGCGAATGGTTTCTACAATACTAAATCAATTGTTTTGGCAATGGGGGCATCTTCGTCAGAAATCATCCCGGGAGAGAAGGAATTTATCGGCAGAGGTGTAAGCTATTGCGCTACCTGTGATGGACATTTCTTTAAAGGAAAAACAGTTGCAGCGATTGTGACGCTTCCAAGCGCATTGGAAGAAGTAGACTTTTTGGCCGAAATTTGTGAGAAGGTTGTCTTGATGCCACGCTTCAAGATAGAAGGCAAGCTAAAGCATTCGAATATTGAGATTATACCGGCTGAAGCTGACGAAATAACGGGTACCGACAGGGTAACCGGAGTCAGGACTAAACATGAATATTATCCGGCACACGGAGTATTTATTTTCCGTGAGTCTGACCCCATTGATTCGTTGTTCCCAGAATTGCAGCTTCATGGCAAATCTGTCGCCATAGGTGAAGATATGGAAACCAATATCGAAGGAATCTTTGCCGCAGGCGACTGCACTGGACAACCATGGCAAATCAGCAGAGCGACAGGACAGGGTTTGGTAGCTGCATTAAGTGCAGTGAAATATCTGGCAAAATTAAAAGA
>CAYRVN010000116.1:0-3930 GCA_964427675.1 uncultured Acidaminococcales bacterium | reverse complement strand
GTGCCCCAGAAATCCAGGGAAACTGTATGAAAATATTTGCTGAAGTATTCGATATCGTCTGAGTGATTGGCGGAAGAAGCTGTGTTTCCGGGGAGAATCAAGAGCAGTTCTCCTGTGCCTTTTTCAATGTAATGCAATTTATGACCATTGCTGTAAAAATATGGCATCTTAATCACCTCACAATGTATGTTTCAACACTAATTGCAAAAATCCTTGCAAACAAAAATACCGCCTTCGTAATTTATACGATAGGCGGTATTTTTGCTTTTTACAAAGGAGGTGGTAAGAAGGTTATTTGTTAACGGTGCCGCCTTCAACAACCAAGCTTTCTGGGTCGACGGAAGTACCGTAAACAGCTTTCAATGTAGCGTCATAATCAGCGTGGAAGAATCTCTCTTTACCAAGCACCTTGATTTCCTCGTTCAGCCAATTTAAGAGGGTGGTATTGCCTTTTTGGACAGCAGGGGCGATGGTATCGAGTTCACCAAGGCTTGGAATACCGACAGCAAAACCAGGATTTTGTTTAGCCCAAGCGAGAACTTCTGTGTTATCAGTGGAGAAGGCATCGCCGCGGCCATCAAGGAGAGCGTTATAAGTTTCGGTATACTGGTCGAATTTAAGAAGTTTGACATTTGGATGATTTTTGGCAAAATAAGTTTCTGCAGTTGTACCTTTAGCAACAATCAAAGTCTTACCCGCTAATTGTTCCGGACTTGTGATGGAACCATCCTTGCTGACAACCCCGAGAGCAACCTTCATATAAGGCAGGGCAAAGTCTACTGCTTCAGCGCGTTCTTTGGTGACGGTGAAGTTGGCAAGTACTATGTCAACTTTACCAGTTTTCAAGTATTCAACGCGATTAGCTGGATCCAAAGAAACATATTTTGGTTTGACGCCCAGGTCTTTGGCAATACGTTCTGCAAAATAAACGTCATAACCTTGATACTTACCTGTTGAATCAACGTAACCAAAAGGTGCTTTGTCGCTGAATACACCAATAATGACTTCGCCACTTTTCTTAATTTGATCTACGCTTCTGCCTGTTGTGCCTTTATTTTCTGTTGCTGCTTTAGAATCTTCTTTCGATGCGGAACCACCGCAGCCTGCAAGCAACGCCATTGCTAAAAGGGTGAAAAAGATAATAAAAGATTTAATACGTTTTGTCATTAGAAAGACCTCGTTTCTTTATTTTTTTTATCATAATTAAACATATTTAAAAACCGTTGTGCACGTTCGGTTTTTGGTTGGGTGAAAAAAATATCAGGTGTACTTTCTTCAATGACCTGGCCTTGGTCAAGGAAAATTACTCTGTCTGCTATAGAACGGGCAAATTGCATTTCATGAGTGACAATCAACATAGTCATGCCGCCGCCTGCCAATTCCATTACTACGTCCAAAACCTCGCGAACCATTTCAGGGTCCAGCGCAGCAGTGACTTCATCAAATAGCATTATTTCAGGTTGCATCATTAGTGCTCTTACTATTGCTACCCGTTGTTTCTGACCGCCGGAAAGCTGTCTGGGATAAGCATCTTTTTTGCTTAACAAACCTACTCTGTTGAGCAGCTTCAGTGCTGTTGGCTCTGCTTCTGCCTGCTTTTTATTCTGAACCTTTAAGGGACCGAGAAGGATATTTTCCCAAACTGTCATGTTAGGAAATAAGTCATAGCTTTGAAATACCATACCTATCTGTTGCCTTACCTTACTCCAATTAGTCGACTTGGTTGAAATAAGCTGGTCTTGAAAATAGATGCTGCCGGCCTGGATTGATTCCAGACCGTTAATACATCGTAGAAAAGTACTTTTGCCACAGCCGGAAGGGCCGACAATAACGATGACTTCGCCTTTCTTGACAGTCAATGAGATATCGTTAAGCACGGTTTGGTCAGGTGAGTAGTATTTTTTTAAATGGTCAATAGTTAATAAGTTATCTTTTGTCATAAAAACCTCAATTTTTCCATCTGTTTTCCAAATTTTGTGCAGCCAGCGATATAGGATAACACAAGAAGAAATACAGGATAAATATAATGCCATAAATCCACAGTGCAGCCGAAGGAGCTGTATATCTGTTTGCTTCGATTATTTGTTGACCCGTCTTCATCATTTCAACAACGCCGATAAGAACTATCAAAGAAGTTGTCTTAATCATTCGTGTTGTCAGGTTCATTGCAAGCGGTATAAGACGGCGTAATGTTTGCGGTATTATGATATAGCGGAAAATCTGCGGTTTGGTTAATCCGATGGCGGCTCCGCTGTCATATTGATGTTGTGGTATGGAAATCAGCGCGCCACGGACGAGATCACCCATTTCGGCGGTTCCCCACAAAATGAAAACGATAACAGCGGAAGTAAAACCGGAAATATCAATGCCAAATAATCTGGTGAGACCAAAATATACAACGAAAAGTAGTACCAGTTGTGGCATGATACGTACAAATTCCAAATAAAAACGTGTCAAAAACTTTACGATAGGGTTTTTGAGTGTCATCAACATGCCCATAATGATGCCGAAAAAAACTGAACAGAACACTGACAAGAAAGAAAGTTCTACAACGACTAAAAGGCCATTGAATAAACGCAGCAGGTTATTGCCCTCAAACAAAACCCTAATTCCCAAATCCTGCATAACGCACCCGCCTTTCTACTAAGTTTGCAATAAGAGAAATCGGCAGCAGTATGATTAAATAGGCTATGACCAGCATAAAGAGCGCTTCATCGGTTTTGTAATAGAGGCCTATTAAATCTTTAGCAACATACATGAGGTCTGCCAAGGCAACAGCGCTGAAAACAGAGGTTTCTTTGATAAGGAAAATAAAGTTGGCACATAACGGAGGAATTGAAGTGGTAAAAGCCTGAGGCAGTATAACATATCTGATTAATTGTGTTTTTGTCAATCCGATGTTTAAGCCTGACTCTATTTGACTATTTTCAACTGAGTTAAGGCCGCTGCGGAAAGCTTCAGCCATGTAACTGCCACCAAGAAATGTTAATCCGATAATTGCGCAGGCTTCAGAACTGATAAAAACGTTTATTTTTGGGAGACCGAAATAAAGAAAGAAAAGTTGAACAAGTAAAGGTGTATTCCGGGATAATTCAATATAGCAGGAACAAATTTGTTTAAGAACAGGCACTTTGAAATAAATGAGAAAGCTGCAGAGCAACCCGAGCAGCAGAGAAAGAAAAATGCCAATAGAAGCAAGTTTTAGTGTGAGGATAGCGGCTTCTATATATTGCGGAATGTGTTGCATAATAAAGTTATAGTCCATTGATCAGGGCTCCTTAAAATAAACAAGCGAGAAACCAGCGTTTCTCGCCCAAAATCTAACAATGAAAAGATTACATGGTCAATTAAACTGTCTTGTAATCATTCGTAATAAAACAGGGTGAGAAAAGTTTGACGCCGGAGAACAACAACATATATTTATTTTGTGCAAAGACATTTCAGTAACAAACATACATTAATCACCCTATTCCTATTGAATTACTGGGAAAATAATAACACCGTTTAATATTTATGTCAACAAAGAATTTTTAAGAATAAAATTTGATGCCAATAAAATATTGCAGAATATTCTAAAAACTATTTGTAGTTGTAGCGCATAACGAGTTATAATGTAGGCACAGACGGTTAAATACGTTTAAAAACGGAGAGTTGTCAAGGGGGCGATAGTTATGAATAAGTCTTTGGTACTTGCAACGGCGATGATTTTGGGGTTGCCTGCCACAGTTCTGGCTGCTAACCCTTTTTCTGCTTTACCTGCAGGTCATTGGGCTTATGCCTCTGTGGCCAGACTCTCTGATGCGGGGATTATCGAAGGCTATCAGGATGGAGCTTTCCAAGGTGATAATCTGATGACAAGATATGAAATGGCACAAGTAGTAGCAAAAGCTTACGCAAAAGGCGGGATTGATTCCAATAACAAGTTGATGA
>CAYRVN010000115.1:0-3950 GCA_964427675.1 uncultured Acidaminococcales bacterium | reverse complement strand
CAGGCAGGTATTTAAGAAAAAAAATAGAATAATAGAAAATGGATAGATTTGTTATAAAACAATCAAAGGTAAACAAGGGAATGATTAAAGTGATTATTGGTATGGGATGCGATCTTGTTGAGGTTGCAAGAATAAAGAAGGCAATCGAAAATCCTCGCTTTGTTGAAAAAGTTTACACGCAGGCAGAAATTGATTACTGTCAGAAACGTGGGAAACAGCAAGCGTTGAGTTTTGCTGCTCGTTTTGCGGCCAAAGAAGCTGCTGCTAAGGCTCTTGGTACCGGTTTTCGCAGCGCAAACATGCGGGACGTGGAAATAACTAACGATGAGTTAGGTAAACCGATATTAAAACTTACAGGCAATTTTCAGGAAAGAGCTAAAGAATTAGGGTGTAAATATTTTCATGTGTCGCTGAGCCATACCAAAGAATATGGGCTAGCACAAGTTATTCTGGAAGGTGATAAGATATGAAGTTATTTTTAGCTGAAGAGATGAAACAGATAGATGCTGCAACCACCAAGGAATTTGGCTTGCCTGGGCTGCTTTTGATGGAAAATGCCGGTCGTGATGTGGCGGCTACTGCTGAAAGCATACTAGAGGATTGCAGCAATAAGAGAATAGTGGTATTTGCCGGTAAGGGGAATAATGCTGGTGATGGCTTTGTGGCAGCAAGAACATTGCTGAACAGGGGTGCTCAGGTTACAGTTATTTTACTTGCGGATCCAGCTGCCTACAGCGGCGATGCGCTTATGCAGTTGGAAATGCTCAAAAAATGTAATCCTTTCCTGTTCACCTTAAATAACGAACAGGATTGGGATAAAGCGGCAATTGCCGGTGAATTGGCAGACCTTATTATAGACGGTTTGCTGGGTACGGGTTTCCGGGGTGAGCTCAGTCTTGATTTTGCACGAGCCGCGGAACTAATTAATAGTATGCCAGCGCCTGTTCTGGCTATTGATATCCCTAGCGGCGTTGAGCCTGATACGGGTAAAGCATCAAGGGGAGCGGTCAAGGCAGATGTTACGGTGACGCTGGCTGCCCCGAAACCTGGTTTGTATTTGTATCCGGGAGCTGAACATGCGGGCGAAATTATGGTGGCTGAGATAGGTATTCCAGCCGAACTTCTTACAGAGACTGATTGCAAAAATGAGCTGATAACGAGGAGTTTAGCCAAAACAAAATTACCACAGAGACAAGGTAATGCGCATAAAGGCATGGCGGGACGCGTTGCGGTTTTAGCAGGGTCTCCGGGATTTACAGGAGCTGCGGCGCTTTGCAGTTATGCTGCTGTGAAAGCAGGAGCCGGCTTGGTAACGCTGCTGACGCCTCTGAGCTCGCAAAATATATTGGCAGCAAAGCTAAATGAAGTAATGGTACAAGGATTGATTGAACGTCTGCCTGGCGTGTTGGGCGGCGGTGCTGTTGGTGATGTCAGACACTGGCTGGAAAAAAGTGATGTTTTGGCTGTCGGCCCCGGCCTCGGCACTTCGGAAGCTACCAAAGAGGTTATACGGGATATTTTGCAGGGGTGCAGCAGACCGGTAGTAATTGATGCCGATGCTCTGACTGCTCTGGTTGGAAATACGGAAATATTGAGCAGGATGAAGTGCCCAAGAATCATTACCCCGCATCCTGCGGAAATGGCCAGATTAATTGATGGAAACGCATCTGATGTGGACGCTAATCGCCTTGCTTTTGCTTCACGTTACGCCGTAGAGTGGCAGACCGTAGTTGTTCTGAAAGGCGCACCGACTGTAGTAGCTGCGCCTGACGGAGTTGCCTATCTTAACACGACTGGTAACGAGGGTATGGCAACCGGCGGCAGTGGGGATGTCCTGACCGGCATAATTGCTGCGTTGCTCGGCCAGGGACTTTCTGCTGCTGATGCAGCGGTCCTCGGTGTATATCTTCATGGTTTAGCTGGTGATTTAGCTGCGGAAAAAGGTAAAATAGGTTTGGCTGCCGGCCAGATCAGTGAAATTCTACCGCAAGCCAGACAAAGGGTGGAGGAAGAATGATGAAAATTGAGGTAATAATTGACAGATTCGAAGGAACAAAGGCAGTACTCCTTTATGGCGAGGATGGAACGACCATTAATTGGCCGCGGGAATTACTGCCGGAAGGACTGCAGGAAGGTGATGTTCTTTCTGTAAGTCTGAAAAAGGATGGTAAAGCTACAGAAAAAGCTCTCAAACAGACCGAAAACCTTTTGCGAGAGTTGCTGCATCAAACCTAAATTATTTACAAGCGAAAAGACCGGTGTTAGAATCTAGGTACATAAAGTTCGAAAAGAGGTGAGTCCGAATTGCTGAAAAAGCTTTTGATTTTTCTCATGTGTTTGTTTAGTTTTTCTTTTAATCTGGCAGCAGAAGCGTCGGGAACAGAAATTACTGCCCTGCATTGGGGGGTGAGTAAGGAAAATGTCTTCCGGGTGGTTCTGGACTGTACCGGACCGACGGATGCCCAGGCCGTTCTCAACGATGATTCTCTGATGGTTTCTGTAGAAGGCGGATTGAAACCTTACGTTTCGAAGGATTATAAAGTTAAAAGCGATACCGTTGGTCATGTCGAACTGCAGGCTACGGGAGAAAAAACAGTATTGCAGCTGCCTTTGACACGCAAATTGGCTAACAGCGATTATAAAATTTTTGTCTTAAAGAAAGATCCTGTCACGAAGAGACCTGACAGAATTGTGATTGACATTGCAAGCAGCAACACAAATTTTAAACCTATAGCATCTACAGGAGCGGTAATTCCAAATACACCGGTGAAGCCAACATTTGAAATAGGGGGCGGTATTAAAGGTAAAATGATTACTATCGACCCTGGACATGGCGGTACTGATCCGGGAGCAATTGGCAAGCAGGGAACGAAAGAAAAGGACATTACTTTAAAAATTGCGATGAAAGTACGTGATTATCTGCTGGATAAGGGCGCCGAAGTTTCAATGACGCGTACGAATGACAAGGATGTTTATGGACCTGACGCTACCGACGCACAGGAACTGCAGGCTCGCGTCGATGTAGCACAAGCTAATGACGCGGATTTGTTTCTGAGCATACATTGTAATGCCTCTACTAACCCTAATGTGGGCGGTATTTCCTCCTATTTCTTTCCCAAAACGGAGTACGACAAAATTGCTGCCGCAGCTATCCAGGAAGATTTGACCAAGAAATTCGGGCTTGATGATTTAGGTGTGCGCCAAGCTAACTTCTATGTAAATAAAAGAAGCAGCATGCCAACGGTTTTGGTTGAAACAGCTTTTATAAGTAACCAAAAAGAAGAAAAACTTCTCCGCAGCAACTGGTTCCAAAACAAAATGGCGAAAGCGATTGCCGACGGTATAGAAGATTATTTTGCAGCAACCGGAGGTGATCAATAATGAAGTGGTATAAGTTGCTTTTGGCACCGCTTTTGATTTTATGTTTTTTAGCAAGTGGTTGTACTTCGCCAAAAATGGAAGAAAAACCGGTTACTCAGCCGGTAGTGAAGGAACAAAGTTTTATAGTATACAGGGTTACAAGTGATGGACAGGGCTATTTGGTGCCTGAAAAATACACAATCAAAGATAATGGCAAAACGGTTGCGGAAAACGCCTTGCGTACTTTGATTGAAACGAAACCTCAAGACAGCAAGCTGGTCAACGCTCTCCCAGTTGATGCCAAGGTTCTTGGTTTGAGCATTAAGGACGGCATTGCCACAGCTGATTTCAGCAAGGATATCAAAAAACTGGGCGGTGGTTCTTATAATGAATTAATGGCCACAGGAGCTATCGTCAATACGTTGACGGAGTTTCCGGAAATTAAAAAAGTGCAGATACTTGTAGAAGGTAAAAAAGTAGTTAGTTTGAACGGACATATGGACTTGATAGACCCCCTGGTGCGTGATACCAGTTTGTTGAGCTCAGGACAGAAGACAAAGGCTAAATAATTACAAAAAAAGCATCTATGC
>CAYRVN010000114.1:0-3991 GCA_964427675.1 uncultured Acidaminococcales bacterium | reverse complement strand
GTGCTGAAAGAACAAGCTCTGCAATCCTCTTGCAAAGTCGACAATTGTTCTCTTTGTTCCTTAAGCTGCGCCTCTACAGCCTTGTAGGCGCCGCTGGCAGCAATTACCGCTTGTTGTGCGGCAGACAAATTATTTTCGCTGTCTTCCATATTTACATCTGATAAGGTTTCACTGGCTGCCGGCAGTGGATGCGTAGTTGAACCGCAAACGGGACAAGGCATGCCTTCGTGTAAGTTGCTAGCCAGATGGCTCGCCAGAGACTTGATCTGTAAATCCTGCAGTCTTTTTAATTCTTCTTTTGTGGCTGTTTCTAGTGTTTGCGCTTGTCGTAATTCCAGCTCGCAAGCGACTAACTTTTTTTCAGATTTTTTAATAGCTTCTTCTGTTTTACCTAATTTATCATAAACAGCGTTGGCATTTTTGGTCTTTTGGATATCGGTTATGGTTTTAGTAAGCAGATCCTGCAGGGCGTCAGCTATGTTTGGTACATCAACGGGTAGGACTGCGCTCAGCTTTTCCTTTAATAAGTGGTTTTTTTGTTCGGTTGCAGTGAGCAAGGCTTGTTTTTTGCTATTTTGGTCAGCAGCTTCCGTATGTTTCTGATAAGCTTTCTGGCAGGCGAAGTAATAAGGCTCGACCATAGAAGCTCGTTCCGAATTTTCCAAAATACTTCTTTTATTCTTAATATCATCGGCCTGCCCTACCAGGATTGCATGCGCTTTCGCAGCTGTTTCCGCCTCGAAAAAAGCTGCTGCTAAACTTTGGGCAGCCTGATGTGCTGTTTTGGCTTGCTCCAAAGCTTTTTGGGCAGAAGCAAAATCTGTTTCCAAGTTTTTTTGCTCGGATAGATGGCTTTCTTTTTTTGCCAGCAGAGATTCCTTATTTTCACAGGCGGCACTTTCGAGCAGAAAACTGCGTTCTCTTTTCAGGTCGTCGTATTCACGCTCAATTTGTTTGCTTTTGTCGGAGAGAAGTTGCTCAATCTGGCGGTAAATGCCTGTTTTGAACAAAGTTTCCAGGATGCTTTTGCGATCTTTGGATTCGGCAATCAGGAAACGGCGGAATTCTCCTTGAGGCAAAAGCACAATCTGACAGAACTGTTCAGCTTTGAAACCCAGAATCGCTTCGACTTGTTTTGTTACATCATTAATGCCGGAAGCGATGATGTTTCTTTCGTCGCCGCTGATTTCATAGAGCGCTGCGGCTGGGGGTATCTTGCGGGTGCCTTCGCCTCGCTGTTTGGCTACTTCTTGTTCCGGCGAACGTACCACTTCGTATTCTTTATTACCGGAACGAAAGGTGAAGTCTACCTGCGTTTTGGCAGAAGGAGGAGCATAGTCGCTGCGCAGGTTTTTGCTTTCGCGTAAGTCGCCGCTGGCTGTGCCGTAAAGAGCAAAGGAGATGGCGTCCAGGATAGTTGTCTTGCCGGCGCCGGTAGGTCCGTGGATCAAAAAGAAAGTCTTGTCGCCCAGAAGTGAGAAATCAACAATTTGCTCTTCGGCATAAGCACCAAAGGCACTCATGATAAGTTTCAGAGGTTTCATCGTCAGGACCGCCTTTCTGTCTGTGCTGCTTCGTCAATGGCGGCGCTTAGTATCGTTGTTTCCGCTTCGGTCAGGGAACGTTCATTAACCTGTTCAAAAAAACTGGTAAAAAGTTCTTTGACACCTAGTTTTTGGTGCTTGCCTGGCACAATATTATCCGTATTTATTTTTTGCAGACGTGCATATTCAAGGTGGAGGATATGAGGATAAACTTGTTCCAAACGAAATTTGGCATCGAGAATAGGATGCTCGTCTTCGAGGGTAACCTGCAGAAAATGCTGGGTCAGCTCCTTACGGGGATTCTTCAGTAAATCATCAAATGTCCCACGCAGACAGGCCAAATCATGTGTGGGCGCGAAGGACACCGTTTCTACGGAAATAGCTCCCGCAGCATCCAGATCAACTATATGTACGCCTTTGGTCTGGTTAACCTCGTTGAACGAATATTTCAAAAGCGAACCGCTGTAACGCACTTTGTTGTCACCTGTCTGGCAGGCGTGCAGGTGACCGAGCGCCGTATAATTGAAGGGGGCGAAATTTTCAATACCGACAGTACTCGCGCCGCCAACGGAAAGAGGACGTTCACTGTCCGGAGATTCCATGCCGCCTGTCAAAAAAACATGGGCAAGGGCGACCTTACGGGCATCGGCGGGAATTTGAGCCAACATGCACTTAACCTGCCATGCGAGGGCTTCTTCGTGAGTGGATAGTTCTTCTCCAGCCGCATCTGCTGCCACCAATGGCTCGGCGTAGGTAAGCGGAGCAAAATAGACCGGCCCGAATTCATCATGAAGGATAACGGGTGTCGCATCTTTAGTGACAGGCCCAAAAATATAAAGGTTTTGTTCTGCCAAAAGTGACTGACCGAAGGCCAGGCGCTCCGGGTTATCGTGATTACCCGCAATCATAATTACAGGTATCTTGTGTTTCTTGATCAAGCAGGAAAGGGTTTCGTCAAGCAACGAAACGGCCTGTGTTGGCGGAACGGCTCTATCATAGATGTCACCGGCAATCAGGACGGCATCAACCTTGCGGTCTATCGCAAGTTCAACTAATTGTCTGAGCACTGATGTTTGTTCCTCCGTCATATGCAGACCGTGAAAAATGCGGCCCAGATGCCAATCAGATGTGTGCAAAAAACGCATAATGGGGACTCCTTTATTTTTGCGCCAGACGGCGAATATTTTCCAGCAAAGCCAAACCACATTCTATCCCATGGTCGTGTAGTTTCAATAATTCTTGCGGTTTGCGGTCAAGTCTTCCGATGGTAAGGGGTTCCAACGGGCGGATGACTACAGCTTTGCCATCTTTTTCCAGCTGTTCAGCCAGCGCCATCTGTCGGTTATAGTTTTCAGAACGTGTTCTGATGATTTCAATCAGCTTCGGGTATTTGGCGTACCAAAGCTTCAAAAGCCAGATAGGGTAATTTTCGGTACTGTAATAACCGGGATTGCGTGTCAGTACGATGATGTTGCGTTCGTAGCCGTCAGCCATCGCTTTTTCCACTGGTATCGGGTCAGCTAGCCCGCCGTCCATTAATTCGTGCCCGTCGATTTTAACGATCGGAGCCAGAAAAGGCAAGGATGAAGATGCACGCAAAGGCTCAAAGTCATCGCCCATTTTTTCTTTTGGGAACCAGATTACCTCACCGGTGTTGCAGTCAGTGGCACCTACGTAGAGATTGCAGGGCGACTGGCGGAAAGCTTCATAATCGAAGGGCAGTAGCTTTTGCGGTATTTCTTTCAGAATGAATTCAAAATTAAAGAGTGAACCGTCGCGCAGCAGATTGCGAACACTGCAGTAGCGGGGATCAGCGACATAATCGGTGATGATTTTTCTTGTGCGCATTGGTTGCCTGGAAAGATATGAAACAACATTGCAGGCTCCTGCAGAAACAGCAGTAGCATAAGGAAATTCGATATCACCCTGCATAAAGGCTTCGAAAACTCCGGCGGAGAACATGCCGCGCATCCCGCCGCCTTCCAGAACAAGACCAACATTTTCTAACATCGTCATAGGGCAATGCTCCTTTTTACCTGATGCTTCAATTATACAACTATAAAGCATAATTGAGGAATTCTTAAATAAACAAAAAAATAACGGTACTAAAAAAGTACCGTTATTTTTTGCGTCTGTTACGTGCTGTATAATAAATAAAAGTTGCCATATAAACAAAGGCACCAATTTCAGTGCGTGTGGACATCCAGATGGGAAAGAGGAAGACAGCAATTACAAGGAAGATAAGACTTGGTATTGCTGACAATAGAAAGGCTGGGGTAAAGCCTTTTTCTGCAAACGCTGCTTTCATCCTGTTTGTTGAAATGGTACCGTAACGGCAGGAAAAAATACCAAACAAGAATCCACTTAAAGCATAAAGTATTTGGGATGCAACTTCATCAAGCATAGTAACCTCGCTTACATGTTGTTTTTATGTTTTTTCAAAGGCA
>CAYRVN010000113.1:0-4154 GCA_964427675.1 uncultured Acidaminococcales bacterium | reverse complement strand
CAAAAAACTCAACAAGTAGAAAAAGCGGTTTTGCAGGTTCCCGAAAATGAAGTAAGGAATCTTGTAAGGACAGCGCGAAAGACCTTGAATGATTCTAATTAACAGGGGGCTCGTTATGAAAAAGAAGAAAATGTGGCGACCAATTGCAATGGGAATGGCGGCAACTTTGCTTGTTGCTCTGCCGGTATACGCTGAAGAAACTAATCCGGATTCCGCTAAAGCAACAGAACAAATAACAGATACTATGCTGCCGACTGACCCTGCCGCACCTGAGAAGAGCAATGCTGAAAATATCAAGATTGCTTCGGCAGAAGAAGTTAATTCCTATGTTGGCCAGACCGTTACCAAGATTACAATCGATGGTGACAAACATGGCAACCATGATGCGATAATGGACGCACTGAAGGTAAAACCTGGCATGGAATTTACTAAGGATGGTATTGCAGGTGATTTACACGCAATTTACCAACTTGGCTGGTTTTACGATATTGTTCCGGAATATAAACAAGTGCCTGAAGGTGTACAAATCACTTATCATGTGATGGAGAACCCTGTTTATAAAACATTGGTGGTTGAAGGTAATACCAAGGTAAGTACCGATAAAATCAAAGACATTATTGATTTGCCCAAAGATAAGATTATTAATCTTAGAGATGTTAACGAAAAAGTTCGCAAAGTGGAAGCCGAATATTCCAAAGAAGGCTATATATTGGCTCGCGTTACTGATGTACGTGTTCTGCCAAGCGGTGAACTATTTGTACAGGTTAATGAAGGAATCGTTGAAGACTTCAAAATTAAAGGCAATACCAAGACCAAAGATTACGTTATTACCCGGGAAATGAAATTGAAAAAGGGACAGCCTTTCAATAGTAAAGATGCTCGCCGCAGCATGCAGCGCATTTATAACCTCGGTTATTTTGAAGATGTCAACATTAAGTTGAATCCTGGTAAGGCTCCTAACGCAGTCGATGTGGAGATTACAGTAGTTGAAATGAATACGGGCACCTTTGGTATCGGTGCTGGTTACAGCGACGCGGATGGTTTCCTGGGAATGGTTTCCATTGGTGACAAGAATTTCCGCGGCACCGGCGACAAAGTTAATGTTCGTTGGGAATTCGGCGGTGACGAGGATAACAATAAGAACTATGAATTCAGTTATACCAAGCCTTGGCTTGATGACAAAGAAACAAGTGTTGGTTTATCCATTTATGATATGACCAACGAATACGCTGATTACAATCATACCGGCGATGAAATAGCCCGTTATGATAAGCAGCGCCGTGGTCAGGAACTGACTTTCAGCCGCAGGACGAATAATGAATATGTAGTAAACTATCTTACACTGAAAAACAGGGATGACATTTATAAAGGTGTGGCTGATGGGTATGAAGACTCAGAACAGTATTTCGAAGTACCGGGTGACTTAACTTTGCAAGAAAAGCGCCAAAAAGAAAACTTTGGTACGACCCGCAGCATTGGTTTTACCAGAGCTTTTGATTCACGTGATAATGTCAACGACCCGCATGAAGGCAAACGCAATTCCTACTCTATTGAGTGGGCCGGCATAGGCGGAGACTTTGATTTCACTAAGTATTCAGCAGATTTCCGCTATTATTACCGGATGGGTGCCAGCGAAGATGTTCTGGCCGTGCAGCTTGGCGTTGGCTACGCTGACGGAACGATGCCTCTGAGCCAGAGATTCGCTGTCGGCGGCTCCGACAGCCTGCGCGGCTATAAGGACGATCAGTTCAAGGGTAACAGCATGCTGAGAGGAACTCTTGAATACAGGGTGCCATTAATGAAAAAGGTACAAGGCGTGCTCTTTACTGATACTGGTTATGCCTGGGACAAGAATACTGAAGACAATTTTGATCTTGGTCTGATGAAATACAGTTATGGTGTTGGTTTACGCGTTAATTCTCCTTTAGGCCCATTGCGTCTTGATTATGGTATTGGTGAAGATGGCGGACGCTTCCACTTCAGCTTTGGCGGTCAATTCTAGGCTAGCCTGAAGAAAGCGGGGAGGGTGTAAACATTGCAATTAGGTAAAAGCAGATTTGCCAGCTTAATAGGGCTTTGTTTTTGTCTGTTGCTAATGCCGCAAACTGGATCAGCCGCAACTATTGAAAATGTTAAGGTAAGTGTTGTCGATAGTACCGGACGAACAGGAAAAGCACTGACTGAGCGGATGACTGCCAGCATGCAGGTTGTGGCTGAGCAACTTTTTCTGGAAAAGGATACAGCCCAGATTGAACCGGTCAAAAGTGATTACGCCCGCCTGCTTGGAGAAGTCGGTGAACGTGCGCTAACTGGTTATAAAGTGGAAGAAACGGTCATTACACTCGGATCTTCTTCAGAAGTAGTTTTAAAGTTGTCACCTTGGCTGGACGTAGTAAACGATGTTGAGGTTGACTTGAAATTTTCTGGTGTTGACCAAGCGATGTCTGAAGTTGTACTGTCCAAAATGCCTGAGCTGAAAGCGCGAATTGTCAAAACCGTCAGTGGTGCTTCTGTAGACGCTGTCGATTGGGCAGGAGGTGTTTTGAGGCAAAAAGTCAGACAGGATATGGAGTCTATGCTGCCGGAATTCAGAGCATCAGTTGACCTCAGTCAAACCGGTAAAAAAGTCGTGGTACAAGTCATTGTTTATCCGATTGGACAAACAGTACATGACGTTAAGTTTGAATTATTATCGGAAACAGTGCCTAACATTCTTTTTATGAAGACCAAGGAGCGCTTGCACGAGGAAGCTGACGAACTTAGGGGTCTGCCAGTTGATTTTGTCAAAAAGCACAGACCAGAACTTGAGAAGCGACTTTTAACCTCTGTTAATGAGGAAAAGGTTGTCAGCCTTTATTCTTTGAAGCCGACTGTAACCATAACACCAGGTACAGATACTGTTGTCGAAATAAGAATGGAAGCCGATAAATATAAGATTTGGATCGAAGGCTATGGTGACAGCGGCCGTGATGAGAATAATCTTTCCGGCAGAGCACATTTAGGCAAGTATATTTCAGATAATGATGAACTTTTTGCAGAGTTTTCCGTTGAACTGGAAAACATGGAGTGGGAGTTTGCTCCGGGACTCGCTCATCGCCATGGCAAAACAACTATTGCCTATGCTAGAAGAATCACCGAGCACGAAAATAATTATCGCCTTGAATATGATGTGTCGCCGAAATGGCGGCTCAGGGCAGAACATTTCTCTGGTGCGAACATCAATGAGTTTGGAGCGCGCTTCCGCATTCACGAATTTTTGAGCGTGGAATATGTGTATTCGAACGACAAGCCCTACTTGCGCTTAATTGGTAACTTGTAGGAATAGTTGAAAGATTGTGCCAGTGCTGATATAATTGTTAGGTGTACCAAAAATCCATTAGAAGAGAGTAGGGATAATCATGATGAGAAAATTAGCCGATAAAAAAACTGTTAAACTTATTTCTTTGACAGTAGCGGCCGTTTTTGTTTTAAGCGTGTTCGGCATGGCCTTTACGAAGAGCGGTTTTAGCGGAGTTGCTTCTGCAGCTGCAGCAGATTCTGCAGTCGGTGTGGTAAATTATCAGATGTTGGTAGCACAGAGCCCTGATATGGCTGGTTACAGAACAGCTATGCAGCAAGAAGAGCAAAATGCCAAAACTGAATTTGATAACAACAGCGCGAACATGAGCAACGAAGAAAAACAAAAATATGCAATGCAGCTCAAAGAACGCCTGAGCGACAAACAAAAAGAACTTCTGGAACCAATTTATCAGAAGATTGATGCTGCTATCGAAAAAATAGCCAAGAAAAAAGGTTTATCAATAGTTGTTGATAAAGGCTTTGTTGTCTACGGTGGAGTGGATATCACCGGTGAAGTGGGATCTTCCTTAAACGCTAAATAATTAAACAGGTATTACCGGGCCGGTTAGCTGGCCCGGCTTTCTGTCGTCTAAGAGGAGGGGTATCATGCGTTGGCTTGCTTACATAATATTGGTAGTCAGTCTGCTGGTATCAGCCTGCGGTTCTTTGCCTGGAAATCCTTCTGATCAGATAGCTGTGATTGATTGGCAAAAGGCCTCTAGTGTCCATCCTCGTTATGAAGCCTTGCAAAAAGCAAAAGCCGATTTCGAAGCAGCAGTTAAGTTTCGCAATGAACAGGCCGAGCAGGGCAAGCG
>CAYRVN010000112.1:0-4222 GCA_964427675.1 uncultured Acidaminococcales bacterium | reverse complement strand
TCAGAGCAGAATAACCACTGCCGAAATCATCCATGTGGACAGAAAAACCATAATGGCGCAATTTATCCGTTACCAGTTTTATTTCTTCATATTTTTTTACGTAAGCCGTTTCAGTAAGCTCCAGATTAAGGATTTCAGGATTAATTTCATATTTCTCAACTAAACTGGTAATAATATGGAAAAAGGATGGATCAAGTAAATCCAGACGGGAAACATTTACGGAAACAGGGAAAATTGTGCGTTCTTCATCAAGCCACTTGCGCAGCAAGCGACAGGTTTCTTCCCAGACAAAGGTGTCCAGTTTAGTGATAAAACCATTTTCCTCAAAGATGGTGATAAAATCGCCAGGTGCAAGTAAGCCCAAAGTAGGATGATTCCAACGCACCAAAGATTCAGCACCAACTATTTTGTTGGTTATCAAATGGACTTTAGGCTGCAAATAGATTTCAAACTGTCTTTCTTTTAGAGACTGATTCATGCGGCCTGTAATTTCTTGTTTGTGCAGGAGTTGTTTAAGAAGTTCTTCTTCATAAAAGGCGTAGTTTTTATCGAAACGGCCTTTGATGTTTTTTTGTGCGAGCATTGCCCGATCGCACATGATATTTACTGGCAATTCAGATGTATCTGGCAAATAAAGGCCAAAATAAGCAGAGAGTTCAAAATTTAGAGGGCATTTTTGCAAGCCACTTGTAATATGGTCAATGAAAAAAGAATGTGCTTTGCCTGAAAAAGGAAAACAAGCCGCAAAACGATCAGATTCCAGACGGCAGCAAACAGCATCTTCTGTGTCAGCAAAATATTCGTTTAGTAATTTGGCAATGTGGCAAAGCAGACGATCACCGATTTGAGAACCGAAAAAGTCATTTACCAGCTTGAATTTATCAATGTCAAAAAGCGCAATACAGTACTGTTTTTCATATTTAACGGTCAGCAGTTCGTGGACTTTCTTGTGAAACAGGACTTTGCTGGGAAGACCGGTTAAGTCATCGTAATTAATGGAACGCAAAGCTTTGTCATATCGGTGTACTACTTTGTGGTATTTATCGAAGTGCTTCTTATTTTGCTTCATTGTTAACCCCCGGTAAGATAGATTGTGCCATTTCAAAAAATGTTGTTAGAAGAAACCGCTGCTTAATATATAAAAACAGCTTTTTACTTAAGTCAGTGAAATAAGCACGGGCTCAGCAAAAAGCTAAATTAAATGAATATTTATGTAATTAAATATGCACATTATTAAATTCCCCCATTATAAAGCGTTAGATAAAATCTGATATATCCCTCTAATCTAAATCACTAATCTAAATCACTAATCTAAATCAGATCGTTGGTGGAGACGAAGAGGATTGAACTCTCGACCTTACGGATGCGAACCGTACGCTCTCCCAGCTGAGCTACGTCCCCGCTTTCTTGCTTTACCATATAAATATACTACCAATGAAATAAAAATTCAAGAAAAGAAAAGGTAAAAGCTGCTCTCGTGACGAAAACATAATACTGTGATTGTGACAATTTATTTGGAGGTGTGTCGGTTGCAACAAAGGATGAAAAAAACAGGAGCAATTATTTTATTGATATTGGTATTGATGATGGCTGCTCTGCCGGTAATGGCTGAAGAGAAACCTTTGGTTGAAATCGATATCTATTCCGTTAATGATTTTCATGGAGCGCTACGTGCAGAAGGCGCAAAGCCAGGCGCGGCTGTCTTGGCTGGTGCTATCCAGCAGCTGGGAGCTCAGAATCCTGCCGGTTCGATTATTCTGGGCGGCGGTGATATGTTTGCCGGAACTTTGGATGCAGATGAATATGAAGGCATGCCGGTTATCTATGCCATGAACCAGATGGGCTTTTCAGCAGATGTAATGGGCAACCATATTTTCGACTATGAACAAAAAGTTATTGCCAAACAAGCTGCAGCAGCAACTTTTCCTTTGCTGGCTGCTAACTTGAGTTTTGCAGAGGGCAACTTTGCGAAACCATATGTAATACTTAATCGCAATGGGTTGAAAATTGCTGTTATAGGCGTGGCAACAGAAGAAACGCTTCTTAAGAGCAGTCAAAAAAACAGCCAGGGCGTAACGATGCTGCCGACAGCCGAAACGGTGCAAAAATATATTGATGAAGTGCGCGGTAAAGGTGCGCAGCTCGTTATTCTTTTGACTCACTGTTCCAGCTTTCAGAATAATAAGGGGCAAATAACGGGCGAAATTACCGGTCTATTGGAACAAGTACATGGTGCGGATGCTGCTATAACTGGTCATTCTCATCAGAAGGTTTTTGGTGCCTACAAAGATATTCCGGTAGTACAGGCTGGCAGTAACGGGGAAGCGATAGGCAAAATTCACCTGCTTTACTCCAGAATAGATAAAAAAGTAATCGGTGCTAACACGTCTTTGATTGCGGTCAACAAAGATAAATGGAAAGAAAGCCCAAATATTGCTAAAATGGTAGATCCTATTTTGGCGGATATTGATAAGAAATATAGCGGTGTCGTTGCACAGAATGTTTATCCACTGAGTAATGATAGGTACGGGGAATCAACTTTGGCCGAACATTTTACTGATTTACTGCTCAAGGGTTTTAATGCAGATGTGGCAATTTTGAATGGTGGAGCTTTCCGTAGTGACATTCCTGCCGGGCCAATAACCTTAAGGCTTATGCAGCAGGCATATCCTTACAGAGATCAGATCGTTGTTATGCAGCTCAAGGGCAGCGACCTTCTGGCTGCGCTGGCATATGGTGTTGGTAATGAAAAGGTTGGCGAAGTACGTTTTGCTGGTGTTAAGCTGGGAGTAGACCTGGATTTACCGCAAGGCAATCGTATTATAGAAAGCAGACTGGCTGACGGTAGTTTTATTGATTTAAATAAGCAGTATAAAGTAGTCACCAATGAATTCCTGGCAAATGGAGGGGATGGCTACATCGCATTAACGAAGGGCGAAAATATAAGGTATGCCGGCGATATTAAGGAATTTTTCAACTTTGCCCTGAGAAATGAAAAAACCGTCAACTATCGGGCAGATGGACGTCTGTCTGTTGGCTATCTGAGACTTGCATCCTGATAAAGAGAGGCTGATATAATGGAAACACAATTACTAGACCAATCATGCAAAGATTTTTTGACCGACCTCGCTTCGAAAGAACCAACTCCTGGTGGCGGCGGAGCGGCTGCTTTGGCTGGAGCTATCGCGGCGGCACTGACTTCTATGGTTTCGAATCTGACATTAGGCAAAGAAAAGTTCGCCGATGTGGAAGATAAGATTCGTCCGCTGCTGGTAAGTGCAGAAATACTGAGAACAAGAATGCTTGCATTAGTTGCGGCAGATGCTGCAGTATTTGATGGCTTTATGAAAGCATATAAGCTGCCGAAGAATACTGATGAAGAAAAAGAATTTAGAACAAACAGCATTCAAATAGCAGCTTATGATGCGTCTGAGGTACCGATGAAAATTGCTGATTCCTGTCTGGATATTTTGCACCTATCATCCAAACTTGTCAGAATAGGCAACCCAAGTGCTATTACAGATGCTACGGTTGCGGCCCTTTTAGCCAGAGCAGCTTTGCGCAGCGCCTGCTATAACGTGCACAGCAATTTGCTTTTATTGAAGGATAAGGAATATGTGCAGAAAACTGAAGAACATCTGTTGGAAATATGCAGGGAAGCCAAGGAATTGGAAGACGATGTAATTCGCGAAACCGATAGAATTCTGGGCTAGTATTGTCACTTGACAACGGACTTAGTCTATATTATACTTTTTATTGTATCGCACGGAGAGGTGGCCGAGTGGTTTAAGGCGCTAGTCTTGAAAACTAGTGATTCCGCAAGGAACCGTGGGTTCGAATCCCACCTTCTCCGCCATTTTTTAAATATAGCTTGTAATGTTCAATGAAATAAGCTATAATATCGCAGTAAGGCATTCGGAGTGGTACTCAAGTGGCTGAAGAGGACGGTTTGCTAAATCGTTAGGGGGGTTAAACCTCGCCTGGGTTCAAATCCCAGCCACTCCGCCATATCAAAACCGAAAGGTTCAGAGATTTTTCTCTGAACCTTTATTTTTTTATCCGATCTACAATCTATGGTTCTCCCTGTACTGGTACAATTGGTGCAGGGATTTTTTAATGATTGCTCTTTAATTCGGAATTTTTAAAATTTGTATAATTTTCAATTATATATTCCCTAAAAAAGTGGTATTATAGAACATGGGAATAAGGGAATAATCATATT
>CAYRVN010000111.1:0-4225 GCA_964427675.1 uncultured Acidaminococcales bacterium | reverse complement strand
AATTATATGATATAATCAGTGACCGTAAAGAGAAGATGCCGGAAGGTTCATATACTGCTTATTTGTTCGATAAAGGACTGGATAAAATCCTTAAAAAAGTCGGCGAGGAAAATGCCGAGGTAATAATTGCCGCCAAGAACCGAGAAAAATCCGAAGTAGTATATGAAGTGTCCGACTTAATCTATCACCTGCTGGTATTACTAGTCGAACAGGGAGTGGAACTGGGGGATATCTTTGCGGAACTAAAATCACGGCGCTAACTGATAAGTGAAATAATTAGCCATGTCTGCTATGCATGTGACATGGGGACGGGGTTGTTGACAACCTTTCTTAATCTAGGCTAATCTTAGCTAAGGGGTATCTTAGTAATTGAAATAGTTATTTTGTGGGGTACCGGGATGAGGTGTTATTTTTCAAAGACGAACACTTCTGCCGGTATCTTTTTTGTGGTATGGTAACTTTTCCATTACTGGTCGTTCTAACTAGGCTAAACAGTCTTCGTTCAGTTTTTCTAAGTTATGGAAGGTGCGGTTTTTAGTAAAATTCCTTTATACATATTTCACTACATTTGCAACCTTTCCCTTAGTTTATGGATCCGCTTTTCTAAACATGTAAATCTATGATAACTGAAATGGATACGGACACAGCAACTATTTGCTTACTGGAAACCATGGAATTGGGTAAAGCAAATACTGAAGGGATTCCACCAGCAGCAAAAACCATTCTGAAGGGACGCCATTTCTGTCGACCGATGTATCTGAATTTGGAAAAGCCACCTATTGTTTGAGGGCTTTCTAACTTGTTTAACTGGGCAATGGAACAAGGGTTTAACGAATAACATATAAAATATATTGAAGAACAATAAATAATTATTGCAATACAATAAATGTCTTGCTATACTGCTAGTATTACGAGGTGCATCCCACCCGTCTGAAGAGAGGATGAAGGTTATGTGGAATAGGGAAAAATCTATCACGCTGAGCAAATGCTGCATTTTGTTCTTTATGTGTCTGCTGCTGGCTGTAGTGGTATCGGCCCCCTGGCTGATACACTGGTTTATACATTTCTCCCAGGCCGGATTGGCAGGAACGGAAGTTTTTTTTAAAGCGACTATTTATGTGGGCTTTATCCCTGCAGCTTTTCTGCTGTATAGTCTATTGTTGCTGCTGCGCCGGATCGAAGATGGGCAGGTGTTTATTACTGAAAACGTAGAGCGTTTAAGAAGAATATCCTGGTGTTGTTTTTTCGGTGCAGGCATTGCTTTGGTCTCAGTATTCTACTATTATCCATGGTTCTTTGTAATGGTGGCTGCTGCTTTTATGGGCTTAATCGTGCGAGTTGTGAAAAATGTGGTAGCGCAGGCAGTGGCACTTAAAGATGAATCAGATTATACCATTTAAGGAAAGGGGAGCGGTAACATGCCAATCGTAGTTAATCTGGATGTAATGATGGCAAAGAGAAAAATGTCCTCCGGTGAACTGGCAGAAAAAATCGGCATCAGTCAGGCCAATCTCTCCATCCTTAAAACCGGCAAGGCCAAAGCCATTCGATTCTCTACCATGGAAGCAATCTGCAGGGCGCTGGAATGTCAGCCCGGAGATATACTTGAATACAGGGACTTGGTTGAAGGGTAAAGGGGGCATTAAAATGAACGGCACATCGTTGGATACAAACGGGGCATCATTGATAGCAGAGCCGACAGCAGCAGGTGTTTCAGGAGAGGAAGCTCCAGAAAATACACTACTTCGAAAGGAAAAAGAGCTTTTTGTGGCAGACCGTCTAGATGGAATTTTTGCACTGGCGGCCTTTGTGCTTGGTTTTCTTTTTGCGCGCTGGGTTTTGTTTTCCTGGCAGGGATGGGGGGTTACGTTATTTACCCTTGCCTATTGCGGTGCAGTTGCTCTGTATCTGCTGAAAAAAGGAATACATATTTCCCGGGTGGGCTGGTTCTGGCTGGCTATAGTAATACTTACCGGCATCAGCTTTTGTCTGTGGAACAACAACGGTCTGGCTGCATGGCGTGCCCTTTTGTTATTTGGCAGTGCCGTATACTGGATCGTATGCGCCACCGGGGTACAAATTCTGGGTAAAACCAGCAACCTGGCCTTGTTAGACGGCTTCAATGCGCTGCTGTTGATTCCTTTCAACAATATAAACAGCCAGTATAGAAGTTTGGCTCTTCTGGGCCGTAATAAAAGAACCGAAGGAAGACAAATCCTTTCCATCGCCCTGGGGTTGTTTTTAGCCCTGGTCGTAGCGGTTATGGTAATGCCTCTGCTGATGAAAGCTGACAGCGGCGGCTTTGCGAAAATAATAAGTGGAATCCTGGGCGTTTTTAGCGGCATAAGCCAAGAATTGGGAATGTTATTCTGGCACTGCTTGCTCGCCATCCCGATTGCTGCATATCTCTTCGGTCTTGTTGCCGGAAGCGTTCATAAAAAAGGTACTGATCTATTTCAAAAGGACCGCACCCTCAGTGTGATTGCCGCCTTGCGGGTGCTACCCCTGACCACTGTATATATCCTGCTGGGGTTATTGTGTCTACTTTATGTAGTATTTATCGGCAGCCAGTTGCCCTATTTTTTCTCTGCCTTCACTGGAGAACGGCCGGAGGGCTGGCAGGTTTATTCTGAATACGCGCGCAGTGGTTTTTTTGAATTATGCCGTATTGCCGCCATTAACCTGATTGTCCTGACAGTGGTCAATATTTTCAGTAGTAAGCCATGCCGGGATCATCTACCCATGAAAGTTCTAAATGCTCTGCTGGCGATCCTGACATTGGTATTGATTTCCACGGCTTTCAGCAAAATGGCGATGTATATCGGGGCGTACGGCCTTTCCATGCGCCGGATGCTGCCCTGCATTTTTATGATCTTCATGGCAGTTATATGCGGTGGTGTGATTGCCCTGCAGAAATGGTCATTTTCCATTATGCGGATGTCAGTTGTGGTGGGAGTTATCATGCTCTGCCTGCTCTGCATGTTTGATCCCGACAGTTTTGTTACCCGCTATAATGCTGAACGCTACCTGGCGGGAACGCTTGAGAGTTTTGATGTGGATATTTTAAACCGGGCCGGACCGGCCGGAGTCGATTCTGCATTAATGGTATATAAGCAGAGCGATGATCCGGTTTTGCAGGAGCAGCTGAAAAAATATTTGCTTGCCCAACAGCATCAGGCTGAAGATTATAAAGGAACGACTGGCGATAATCTGCAACTGGCAAATATCCGGCAGCAAATAACCCAACAATTAAGTTCACCATAGAATGACATAAATGACATAGGGACGGGGTTGTTGACAACACTTCTTAATCTAGGCTAATCTTAGCTAGGGGTGTATTTATATGGCAAGACAAGCAAGGAAGAAAAGTACCACCGGAATATATCACATAATGATGCGGGGTATAAATCGGCAGAACATATTCGAAGACAAGGCTGATTGTATTAGATTTCTTCACACTCTGAAACAGTATAAAGAAATAAGCGGATATCAAATCTATGCCTACTGTTTGATGGGAAATCATGTTCATCTGCTATTGAAAGTGGGCGAAGAACCGCTTGAACAAGTGATGCGTCGGATATGCGGTAGCTATGTTTATTGGTATAACTGGAAGTATCAGAGGATAGGAAACTTGTTTCAAGACCGATTCAAAAGCGAACCAATCGAAAATGATAGCTATTTTCTGACTGCTTTGAGATATATTCATCAAAACCCTCTAAAAGCCGGGCTAGTAAAGAATATTGAAGATTATCAGTGGAGTAGTATCAGAGAATATACTCATATATCAGAGCTTGTAGATAACAATTGTGCCTTGAAAATGTTTAATGCAGACCGAGAAAAGGCTGTTATAAGCTTTATTCAATTTTGCAAAACTGTAAGCAATGAACAATGTCTGGAAATGGAGGATAAACAGTTGTTGTCGGATCCAGAAGCCATAGATCTAATAAAGCATGTGTGCCAAGTCAAAGGCGCATCAGATTTACAAAAGCTGGACAAAGCAGTGAGAAATGAATATTTAAAAAAACTCAAAGAGGAATACCATCTATCAATCAGACAGATCGAGAGATTGACTGGTATTAATCGGGGGATTATTTTTAAAGCTTAAATGTTGTCAACAACCCCGTCCCCCTGCCACCCGTCCCCCTGCCACCCGTCCCCCTGTCACCCGGCCGTCTGTTCCCCGGTCTGTTTTCTAACTAACTTGAGGGGGCGCTGTCCCCCTTTT
>CAYRVN010000110.1:0-4233 GCA_964427675.1 uncultured Acidaminococcales bacterium | reverse complement strand
GCGTGTCGCTTCGCTCCCGCCGATCTCGTATTGCATGTGTCGCCATCCGCTCCATATTATCATCAACTCCCTGCTTCAGGGAGTATTTTTTTGCGTTTACGGATACGAGATTCGAAGGTTAAGAAGTTATCTCACTCCGCTATGCTACGCTCGTAACCGCTGCCCTACTTCATCGGCGTGTTGCTTCGCTCCCGCCGATCTCGTATTGCATGTGTCGCCATCCGCTCCATTGATTATTTGCTCCTCTTTTCGAGGAGCTTTTTTGTTGATGGCTCGATATGCAACGCATGAGCTAGCTTATCTTAAATATGTTATAATTATAGTAAGAAAACGGCTTGCTTTCATTCCCCCTTTTTGATAGTATTTGAGTTGATTCGTCCAGTTATTCTTTCAGCGAGGAGGGCTTCATATGTTTGCCAAAGATATACTTTTCAGTATGGGTTCCAGAATGTCCCCTATACTTGTTGCCTTGTTAGTAATTTTCTTTGTAGTCGAGTCACTGTATGCAGCCTATCGCGCACTGTTATATTTTAATCACTATATGCAAAACAAGCGCAAACATAATCCAAAATGATTTGCTATTCACTCCCGGGCAGGGAGTATTTTTTTCATTTTACTTCTAAAAATCAAGAGCTTCGTGACGATAATTTTTACCGCCACGAAGCTCTTTTTGGATTCAGGAATTCTGTGCCAACTGCAGTGAATTCTGAATTATTTCTTTGATATTGTTCGGCAAAGCCATGTTAGTCTGGAACTCCACATAGCCTTTATTCGGTGTCGCACTGTAAACAGTCAAATAGTCGAGCGGCCTATACCCGAATAATTCGACAATGCCAACTGCCGATTGATACAGCGCCTGATGAAAATCTACTGTTATTTCATTACCGCTGAACTCTATATTCATACCTTTGGCGGGATCAACATGTCCTACCAGCTTGTTAGCTAGCGAAAGGCTTATGCGTGAGAAAATCCAGGACATCACCGTTCTTTCCGGTAGCTTCTTGCTAAGTGCCTTGAGTTTGACGACAGAATGATCTTTGTCATGTTCAAACTTTTCTACCTGACAAAGCATCTCGATTCTACCTGATTTTGCCATTACAGCCGTAATCTTCAGCTGATGGTTTTCCAGGGACTCTATTTTAAGTTCCTTCACACGTTCGCTATCATCAATAGCCTTCGCTAAAGTGTCATTAATTACTTCATCAGGCACAGCGACTTTACCATCCTGCAACTCACTGAAGGTCTGCAGGTCCCAGGTTTCTTTCACCACACCAAGCCTGTCGGATAAATCCAGTACTGGTGTTTCAGTGCTCCAGCTCTGAATCGTATCTGTTACGGCTGCCGGCAATGTTACTGCAGGCATATCCATTTGGCATCACCTCTTTGTTTTGATTCATCTATTATACTCCTGATCTTCTTTTGCTGCCACAAGTTTAAAGCCCCCGCAAAATCTGCGAGGGCTCACTTCGTGTATGAACATTTTTTATTTTCTGCTGTAATATTCGGCGACTTTGGCAAAAGCCTTGCCGCTGGCCTCAATAGTAGCCGCAATATCAACTTCACTGTGCGCCACTGACATAAAGCCTGCCTCAAACTGCGATGGAGCCAAATAAATACCTTGCTCCAGCATTGCATGAAAATAAGTATTGAAAGCACCGATATCGGATTTTTTTGCGCTCTCATAGTCAAAGACCGGCTCTTCGCTAAAGAAGATGCACATCATTGATCCCAAACCGTGATACTGCAGCGTGATTCCATGTTTTTCAGCTTGCGACTTGATACCAGCACTTAAAGCCTGTACTTTAGCACTAAGTTTCTGATAGAAATTTTCGTCAGAGCTGATAAGCTTCAGAGTAGTGATACCGGCAGTCATCGCCAGCGGATTGCCGCTCAAGGTACCAGCCTGATAAACAGGACCGGCAGGAGCAATATGTTCCATAATTTCCCTGCGTCCGCCGTAAGCACCTACCGGCAAACCGCCGCCGATTACTTTACCCAGACAGGTCAGATCAGGTTTAATGCCATAAACTGCTTGCGCACCGCCATAGGCAACACGGAAGCCTGACATGACCTCATCAAAAATTAGCAGAGCACCATATTGTTCAGTAATTGCTCTGACTTTTTCCAGATAACCCGCCTTCGGCAGAACCATACCCATATTACCGGGCACAGGTTCAATAATGACGGCAGCTATTTCTTCACCCATACGGCTGAAAACTGCTGCCAGTTGTTCAGCATCATTATATTCGACGGTAATTGTGCCGTCAGCAACACTAGGCGGCACACCGGGACTATCAGGCACACCAAAGGTAGTAGCGCCTGAGCCAGCCTTGACCAAGAGGCTGTCATGATGTCCATGATAGCAGCCGGCAAATTTGATGATTTTATTGCGTTTCGTATATGCCCTCGCCAGACGCAGAACGCTCATCGTCGCCTCCGTACCGGAGTTGACCATCCTCACCATCTCAATGGAAGGAACAGCCTCCGTAACAAGCTTAGCCAATTCTGTTTCCAACAAAGTAGGAGCACCGTAACTCGTTCCTGCCAGTATCGCCTTTTGCAAGGCCTCAGTCACCACAGGATGTGCATGGCCCAGAATCATCGGTCCCCAGGATTCAATATAATCAATGTAGTCATTGCCATCAATATCATAAATATGGCTGCCGCTAGCCCTCGCAATAAAAGGCGGTGTTCCGCCGGCACTGCGGAAAGAGCGCACGGGGCTATTCACGCCGCCGGGAATGACTTTTTTAGCTTCGGCAAAAGCTGCCGCTGATTTTTCCAGATTCAATGTCATAGCGTTTCTGTACTCCTTCAACCTTCTAATTTATAAGATACTACTTTTCCTGCAGCCAGCGTGCTGCTTCCAATGCATGATAAGTAATAATGATATCTGCGCCTGCCCTCTTCATGCCCAGAAGGGTTTCAAGCACGATACGCTTTTCGTCAATCCAGCCGTTGGCTGCCGCAGCTTTGACCATGGCATATTCACCACTGACATTATAAACTGCTAAAGGCAGGTCAAAATTATCCCTGATCTGACGTACTACATCAAGATAAGCCAGTGCAGGCTTCACCATCAGCATGTCAGCGCCTTCCGCGACGTCCAAAGCGGCTTCTCTTATTGCCTCACGGACATTGGCAGGATCCATCTGGTAAGAACGACGGTCACCAAACTGCGGTGCTGAATCCGCTGCTTCCCGGAAAGGCCCATAGTAGGCAGAAGCATATTTGACAGAATAAGACATGATTGCCACATCCTGGAAACAATGCTCATCTAATTTTTCCCTAATGGCCAATACGCGGCCGTCCATCATATCGGAAGGAGCGACAATATCTGCTCCTGCCTCCGCATGGCTGAGTGCAGTCTGCGCCAACAACGGCAGAGTAGAATCGTTGTCGATTTTTTCGCCTTTCAGCATGCCGCAATGACCATGGCTGGTATATTGACACAGACAAACGTCGCTGATGACAACGAGCTCCGGCAATGCTGCCTTGAGCTGTCGAATTGTTTCCTGTACCGGGCTCATAGCATCCCAGGCACTGGAGCCTTGTTCATCTTTGTATTCCGGCAGTCCAAACACGATAACAGCAGGAATGCCTGCTGCATAAGCTTCTTGGGCAAGCTTTACTGCCATGTCTGGCGAAAGATGATAAATACCAGGCAAAGATGCTATTTCTTCCTTGATGCCCTGACCAGGTACTACAAATAGCGGGAAAACAAAATCCGCTGCGGATAATTCAGTTTCACGCACCAGCGTACGCACACCGGCCGATACCCGCAGGCGTCGGGGGCGAATAAATGGCATTGTCATTTTGCTTCCTCCCCATACAATTCTTGAATGGCTTTGACTAAGCCTGTAATAGTATATTCCTCAGCTTTAACATCTGGTTTGATACCGTATTCTTCGCAGGTCTCAGCCGTAATGGGCCCGATGCAGGCTACTTTGGTTTTACTTATGAGTTCTGTCGCGTCTGCGCCCAAAAGCTGCAGCAAATTGGTCACGGTGGAAGAGCTGGTAAAGGTTACTACGTCAATCTCACCAGAAGTCAGCTGCTCTCTGACAGATTCACGGTCGGCAGTACCTGTTACTGTCCGATAAACCGGCACCACGTTGACGCTGGCACCCATCTCGCGCAATTTTTCCGGCAGCACGTCTCTGGCCTCAAGTGCCCGTGCCAGCAATATATTCATACCGGGCTGAATTTCTCCCTGCAAAGCATCCACGATAC